>JAAXGS010000018.1 GCA_012271225.1 Dehalococcoidia bacterium
CTGCGGGAACTGGGCGAAATTGTAGGATGAACCCTCATGGACAAGCGTGTCCCACCAGTCGATTCCAAAGCCGACCTTTTCCTCGAAATCTTCGCAAAGTATCTTTAGGTGCGGGTCACGATTAGAGCGTTCATGTTTATAGACAACCAGACCGAGTCGTCGCGTGAGAAGTTCATACATTTCGTTGAATAGCCTCCCATTTGACTGCTTCGGTCGTAACCATACGACCATCTGCCCGGGCAGGCCGGTGCGTGCGTTGCGAGGCATGCTCGTATGGTCAGTCAGCAGGGCGCTTGCGACGGAGAATCCCCGTGCAAACGCAGCTACGATTGGTTCGGCAGAGGCCACAAGCCCCTTGGGTAGTCGAAAGCTGTCACAACTCGTCTGAGGCGCAAAAACTTGTCTAATGACTTCGAATGCGTCCTGATCATCGGAGAAGTCGATAGTGACGGTTTGTTCGGATATTCCAATCTTCGAACTGGGCAGAGCACGCCGCGCCTGAGTTGTTATCTCATCGAGAATGCTGGGCAACACAGTTGCCGCTTCAAATGATTGATTCCTTACGGTAATACGACCGTCGTTATAGCTGGAGGCCCGGAAGAGAAGACGTATCCTGATTGATGATTCTTCCAGATTCAGTTCACCTCTCGCCGCAATTACGCCCATGAGATAGGCCGCCTCAAGTGATGGCCAGACAAAAGGCTGCCTTGCAGCGGACTTTAAGTGTGTGGTCAAGGTGCGAAGCGCTCCACTGGATCGTCTTTGGCCGCGTAGCCAGGACGTTCTGAGGCGACCACAATAAAGTTCGTAGAGACGAGCGGCTTCACGGTCAATGTAACGCGCCTGCGGATTGTCCCACAGAGATTCGAATGCCTGGCGGAGCATCGTATTATCCTGTGAATCGGATGGACATTCGAGGACGATGCCGTACTCCGCATTACGGTTCAGCGCAGCGCCTGTCAGGTTCCCCGAACCGACTATCGACTTGACCCTGCCGTCTGTCTCCGTGAGATAGAGCTTGGCGTGGAGATTGCCAATGTCATCTTCTGGAAGCAGAGTCTTGAGCGTCATTGTGTCATAGGATTCTTGCAATTCGATCAGCGACCACACTGCAGAAGGGTCAGTATTGCCGCTTTGGAGATCGATCAGAAAACGGACCTGTAGTCCGTCGCGCAGCAGAATCTCGATGTGTGATTTGACTGCTGCGAGTCCTTCTTGGGAGACATAGGCAACCGCAATGCTCACGTTTCCGTTCGCTGCCAACAGCCCCGGGATGTCCGCCCCATAATTGGCGGAGCGAATCGTTGTCATTTCGGCTTCTGGAAGATGTTGATGTACTCGTGAACTTTGTTGATGCGAAAAACGGAGGGATGGCCCAAGGGACGCAGGTTGTTGTACTCGCTGCTGCGATCCCAAATGATGATGTCGTCGAGGATAAAGCCTGCTCTTTGTAGATACTGCGCCAGGTCGGCATGGAATGGATAGAAGCGATCCTTTTTGCGCAAGTCCATGACGACGACACAGCAGTATGCTCCCGGCTTCATTGCCCGATGGACGTTACCAAAAATCTCTGCCAGTTGCTCAAGAAAGGCGTGGTAGTCCTCAATCGTGCCGAGATCACCTGCGGCGTCCCCGTAGTTGCGGATATCCTTGTAATCCGCGGTGCGGTCCCGTTGGAGTATGTCCCAATAAGGCGGAGATGTTACAACAAGGTCGACTGTTTCCGGTTTCACGAATCTCATTAGATTTCGCGCGTCAGCGACGTGCAGCTGCCTTTCACCAAGTTCCGTTGCGTCGTTGAGAATAGATTGAGGCCGCGTGCGTGCTTTGGTGATGTAATCAGCTGATAGGTCCAGACCGACACCGATTTTCCCCACGGCCTCCGCGGCGATGACAGTTGAGCCCACACCGACAAAGGGGTCAAGGACTACTCGCTGGTCACTGGTCGTCAGGCTCTCAATGAGTCGGGTTACGAGTTGGACCGGGAACATGGCCGGATGTTTCAGCGCTTGTTCCTCTCTTGTCCTGTGGATATCGTTCCACACACTGATGGAGTTTCGCAGCCAGACGGCGCCGTCCAAGTCATTCGCTCTCCTGCGTGAGGTTCTCGACTTGGAGGGGGTTTTTCCCTCATTGGGCAACAAGTGTTGCTGTGCTTCTGTGGCCAAAACTCACATCCCCCAGAGAGTATCGTCCTCAGTATGAGCCTACATGAGCGGCCGCATGGTGGCAATGCGCACTCCGTCCAGCGCTCCCGCCGCCTGATCCGTCGTCCTGTTATCCGCTGCGGATGTCATCATTTCCTCCCCCTGACCGTTGACCGCTTGTGTGCTCGCCGTTGAGTGCCCTGTTTCAGGTCAGCGCGCCCGTTTCTTTCAGCCGTGAGACCTCCGTCTCAGACAGGCCAAGAATGGCGCGCAGGACGTGATCATTGTGTTGGCCCAGGGCCGCGGACGGCATGCGTGAGCCGCCCGGCGTCTCTGAAAGCCGAACGGTGACGCCCGGCTGCTCCACCACTCCCCAGTCCGGGTGGTCCAGGGTATGGATGTAGCCGCGCTCCCGCAGGTGGGGGTCCCAGTACAGGTCTTCGCCGGTCAGGACGGCCGCCGCCGCCACGCCGGAGCGCTGAAGCAGATGCATGATCTGCCGCGGTGTTCGCCCGCGCGTCCATTGCGACAGCGCCTCATTCAGGGACGCCTCGTTCTCCTTGCGGCCTGTTCCGGTCGCGTAGCGGGGATCATCGGCCCACGCCGGACTCCCGATGGCGCGGACAAGCGCCCGCCATTCCTCATCCGTGGCGCAGGAGACGGCGCACCAGGCATCATGCCCGCGCGCGGGGTAGACGCCGTGCGGCGCGTGCTCCGGGTGACTGTTGCCCATCGGCTCACCGGGGCGACCGTTGAGTGAATAGTCCAGAAAGGCCATGCCCATGGTGTTGCCCACCGCCTCAACCTGCGCCACCTCAATGCGCTGACCGCGGCCCGTCTGCGCCTTGTGGTAGATGGCGGCGAGCGCGGCGAGGGCGGTCAGGCTGGCGACGAGAAAGTCGGGGTAATCGAACTTGCACCGCGCGTTTGGCTCAGATTCCGCATGGCCCCACGTGTAGCTGAGTCCGGACACTGAAACGAGATTGAATCCGAACGCGACGTGATCACGCAGCGGCCCCACGCTGCCCCATCCGGGCATGGTGATCTGAATAATCTCCGGGTTCACTCTGGCCAACTCGTCATAGCCGAGTCCAAACCGGTCAATGACGCCGAGTGCGAAGTTGTCGATGACGAGGTCCGAGACGGCGGCGATGCGTCTCGCGATGTCTCGCGCCTCGTCCTTGTGGAGGTCCAGTGTGACTCCCAGCTTGTTTCGGTTGAGGTCCGCGACGTACGGCATGCTCCCCATGCGGTTGCCCGTGTCGAAAAGGGAGGACTCCACCTTGATGACCTCTGCGCCGTAGTCGGCAAGCAGCCGCGTGCAGTACGGCCCGGCCCAGATGCGCGTGAAGTCGAGAATCCTGACCCCCGCCAGCGGGAGGGCGGGGGAATCTGTGGTGTGATTCGCGCTGCCGCCGCTGTCCGTGTCCGCCCCTGCCGGGACGGGCTGTTCGGGCAGGTCTCGGGCCGCCTCGCTGATCAGCGGCGCGCGGCGCGGCGGCGCGATGGGCGTCTCCGACATACGGAACGGCGCGCCCGGAAGGGAATACGAACCCACCTCGGGGTGGTCGACGGCCTCAAAGTAGCCGCGTTCAGCAAACTGCGGATTATCGGCGAAATCTCCGGGGCGGTTGACGGGGGCCGCGGGCAGCCGCCGCGCCTGCGCCTCACAGACGAAATCCGCAACCGTGAACTGCTCAATGAACGGCGCAACCAGGGAATCGATGAACTGCATGTTCTCGCCCTGGCGGTTCTCAAGGGGGAGCCAGAACTCGTCCTGCAGCGCCGGCTCGCCAACCCAATCGAAGAAGACCGCGGCCTGCGGCGGAAGCAGGACGGCCAGACTGACCCATCCGTCCCTGCACCGGAAGATGTTGTAGGGCGCGAGGTTGCCGCTTGTGCCGATGCGCTCACCGATCTCTGAGGTGGCGGAATAGCGGATGATCTGAAAGAAGATGTTGGCCAGAACCTCCTGAACGGAGACCTCCACATGCTGGCCGCGGCCGGAGCGCCGCCGGGCCATCAGCGCGTAGAAGACGCCGTGCGCCGCGTGCAGACACGCCAGAATGTACGCCTGATCCATCGGCGCGGCGGCCGGGGGTTGCTCATTGTCCCCCTGAATCGTCATCAGGCCGCTCATGGCGATGGCGTGCAGGTCCGTTCCGCGATGGCCGGCGTACGGCCCGGATTCGCCAAAGGGCGTGATGGAGACGGTGATGAGACGGGGATTTGCCTCACGCAGCGCTGTTTCAGACAGCTCCATGGACGCCAGGTAGCCCGGTTCATAGCTATCGATCAGCACGTCCGCGCCGCGGGCCATTTGCAGCAACTGTGAGCGGCCCGCGGGCGTGCCGATATCCAGCGTGACGCTCGACTTGTTGGAGTTATAGGCAAGCCATCGCAGGCCGCGGTCCGGCCCGGGTTGATCGTTGGCGAACGGCGGCATGAACCGCACCGGATCGCCCCCGGGCGGCTCGACCTTGACCACGTCCGCCCCCAGGTCCGCCAGCAGGCGTCCGGTGTACTGCCCGGCCAGCCCAGTCAGGTCCAGAACTCGGATACCGGTCAGAACGCCCCGCGTTGCATTATCGTTCTCGGAAGTCATTGTCATATCGTTTCCTGCATCGGTTATGCGTCATGGCCCCTGGTCTGTTCCGGGCGCCCCGCCGCGGCGCCCCGGACAATCGCAAGCGTAGCAGGATGATTCATGCCGTCAAGCGGACGAGGTGATGGGCTGGGCGAGAATCCACAGACTGACCATCGTGTAGCCGACCATGAGAACAAGCATCGCCCGCTGGCTTCTGAGAGCCGCGTCATGCGCGCCAAAGTGTCTGAGCGCCGTCAGGTGCGCCAGAAATACCGCGATGACGTGGCCGACGACGATGGCCGCCAGGGCCAGAAACCAGACGAAACGCGCGTTGACGATGCCGATGTTGACCATGTACTCCGCCGTGCCAAAGAGATCCCAGCCGTAGCCGAACGGATCGGAGGCGTGCGCGATGACAACCTGCCCCTGAATCAACAGGTAGGAGAAGTAGTGCGCGAGGTGGTAGGCGAAGGCAATGGGGACGAGTGAGAAGGCGAAGACGCGCCCGGCCGCCAGCGCCCCGCCGCTGTCAGCGGTATCCGCGGAGCGCGCCATGATTGCGCAAAAGGCCAGATATGCCGCCACGAATACGCCGGCGCACGCCACCAGCCCCGCGGTGTTCACAAGCGTGATGGCCGTTGTGCTCCAGCCGGGCGCGCTCTCAAACGCCCAGCGGACAATCGATGCCCATGGGGGCGTTTCCGTGAACCCGTCAAACGTGACGGTTGAGAGCAGGATGACGACGAGAATCATGGCGGAGGTGGATGTTCCAGCGCTGTTGAGGAGACCGGCGCCGGGCGGCCGCAGGGCCAGTTCGCGCCGCTCCGCAGGAGCGGCGCGAAAGGCCTCCACGTCATCGATGGATTCCGTCTCTCCGTCCGCGGAGAGCACGCGGAGTTCCATTGGAGAGAAACGGGCAAAGACGCCAAACACAATGGAGAAGACGTCGCCGTTGCGCAGCCAGGCGTCGGCGCCGTAGACCGCCATTCCCCACCACGTGATGACGCAGTAGCCCGCGATGGCGATGGCCAGCGCGCCCGGATCGGCGGAGCCGTCATAGGCGATTTCAAACCAGGCGAACAGACAGAAGATGATGACGGCCGGCCACATGCCCAGCCGTTCAGGGTATGCCGAGTCATCCTGCCCAAAGGCAAGCCCGCCGGGAATGACGCGCCGCGCCAGCGCGTCCATCCACTCATACAGCGTGCGCACGGGATTGATGAGCCCCCAGACATTGCCGAGCAGGGCCGACGCGAAGGCGATGCCAACCCACCAGTACACCCAGACCAGCACCGGCGCGATGTTGCTGGTGGGACGCTGAGTTCCAATCCCTCCCGCAAGCAGAACCAGCAGCATGACCAGGACGGCGGCCACCCGGAAGGACTGAATGACGCGCCGATTGGTCAACGCGCGGACGGGCGCGAATCGCAGGAGATTGAGCCGCGGATACCCCCCTGCGCTCGGGGTGCTGCGCACAAAGAGGGCCACGATGACGAATGACAGCGCGACGGTCAGCCCCGCCCCCGTGAGGTAGAGGGACAGCGGAACGGCAAGGTCATAGCGCTCGCCAAAGCCATGGGCGCGCGCAGCCCCCGGAATCAACCACACGATGCCCGCGAGAGCCGCCGCGGGCAGGAGGAGCGCCGCGCCGCGTCGGTTCATCCCCGTCCGCTGTTCCTAGGGCCTGACTTCAAGAACGGCGATGACCCGCTCCGGGATGCCTGCCGCTGCGTCGCCGGACCCGTCATTCGCCATGTCCATGGAATCATCGGGCATGGGCGTGCCGTGCGTATGCGCCCCCTCATGCGGCATTGGAGTATTCTCCGTGGCGTTCAGCGCCGCATCCGTCTCCGAGGCGGGGCCGGCGATCATGACGGTTGTGGAATCCGAGGCATCGTACAGGCAGTGATGGGCGTCGGCAAGGGTCGCTTCGAAGACGCGCTCCCCCGTTCCCTCAACGGCAAGCGTGACGGCCTGCCGCGAATACATGCCGTAGTCCACGCCGTCCATCGTCAGGTGCCAGTGCCCCGCGCCCTGCGCGATCTCAAAGTTCTCAACGTCCACCTCGATGACGACATTGCCTCGCATACGCGATTCCGTGGCGTGAATCTGAACGCGCGGCTGCGGCTCCCCGGCGGGGACGGAAACGCGGCAGGCCTCGCCGGAGCCGTGAACATGCACAGCATCGGTGGAGTGAATCGTGATGTTGAACCGGCCGGTCGCGTCGGCGTCAAACGTCATCGGCTCCGTCACGCTTGACGGCAGCGCCAACTCGATGTTATAGCCGTGCAGATGGACAAGAATCGGCGTATCGCTGTTCCAGTTGATGGTCACGGTATCGTTTTGATTGACGGACAGCAGCGACTCCCCGACGAGTTGCCCATCGACGATGTCCATGTCGAACGCCACGTTCTGCCCCTCACGCGTCCCGCATCCCGCCGCGATGATCAGGATGAGTGCGCCAAGGAGAAAGAACAGCGGTAACCGGGGCAGATGTCCGGATGTTGGGACAGACATGCTCACTCTTGTACGGACAGGCGGCGGGCGCCTGCTACGCTCTTCACTCGTATCGAGAACGGCTCAGGGGGCATTGGCGTTACAGCCCGGTTCGGGCGCAGGCAGGCTCTCCGTGGGGAGGGTGTCCGAGGAACCGCCGGCCCGGCGCGCCGGGCGGAACCTGCTACAGGTCATTCAGGATGTCCTGAGACAGGGGGCGCGTGTGATCAGCGGTTGGAAATACGCCATCGCGCACCTCCTGCGCGTACGCCGTGACGGCTGAGCGCATGACGTCGGCGATGTCGGCGTAGCGCTTCACGTGCCGTCCGATGTGATCTGTCACGATGCCGAGCATGTCGCTGACCACCTGGACCTGACCATCGCAATGGGGGCCAGAGCCGATGCCGATGGTCGGAATGACGAGCCGCTCCGTGATCATGTGGCTGAGCTGCTCCGGCACAAGCTCAAGCACCACGGAGAACGCGCCCGCGTCCTGCACGGCCTGCGCGTCACGCAGCACACGCCGCGCGTCATCCGCCGTGCGGCGGCCCTGATACCGCCGCCCGATCTGAAACTCCGATTGCGGCGTGAATCCGATGTGACCCATCACCGGAATGCCGCGCTCAACGAGCGTGCGAATGGTCTCCGCCATCACCTCGCCCCCCTCGAGCTTGACGGCCTGCGCGCGGGCCTCCTGCAGAAAGCGCGCGGCATTGCGCAGGGCATCCTGCGGGCTTGTCTGAAAGCTCATAAAGGGCATGTCACCCACGACGAGCGCGTTGGCCGCGCCGCGCGCGACAACCCGGGTGTGGTGCAGCATGTCATCCATCGTGACGGACACGGTGGAGTCCTCTCCGTGCATGACGTTGGCGAGGCTGTCACCAACGAGAATGACGGGCAGGCCGCACTCATCAATGACGCGGGCGGTGGCGTAATCGTACGCCGTCAGGACGGAAAAGCGCTCGCCCCGCTCCTTGTAGCTCTGAATATCGTGAATTGTGGTGCGCACGGACGCCGTCCCCCGGCTGCTCCGCCGGGAGGAATCTCTTTCACCGGCCGCTAGTAGTAGCTGCGCGCTTCAATGCGGTTTGTTCTGGACACAATGCGGTTGCGCGCGTCAACGCGAACAATGCGCGGACTCACGCGGCAGGCGTCCTCCTCAGACATGTGCATGAAGTGCAGAACGATGATCAGGTCCCGCTCACGGACCAGCAACCCTGCCGCGCCGTTCACGCAGACCTGCCCGGAGCCGCGCTCCCCCTCGATAGCGTAGGTTTCCAGGCGCGCGCCGTTTGTGATGTCCAGCACCTGCACAAGCTCATAGGGCAGGATGCCGGCGGCCTCCAGCAGGTCCGGATCGATGGTGATCGAGCCTTCGTAGTCGACGTTGGCCTCCGTCACCGTCGCGCGGTGAATCTTGCCGGCCAGCATTATGCGCATCATGGCTTCGTCAATCCTGTCATCAGCGGTCCGTCCAGCAGCGCGAGGATGTCCGCGCCCCGCGCCTCACTCAGTCTCTTCGTCTCAACCGCAAACTGCGTCGTGCTTCGTGCCAGCGCCTCATACAAGGGTACTACGCCCGGCGCTCGTGCCCGCAACTGGGCCAGATGCGCCGTCACGGTGCCGACGTCTCCGCGGACAATCGGCCCTGTCAGCGCCGCCGCCGCGCCATCGCGTTCCACGTTCCCCACCGTTCCGTGAATCAGCGGCAGCAGCGCGCGCAGGGCCTGCGAGTGATTGTACCCGAATTGAGACCACACTTTCGCGGCCTCTGCAAGAAGCGTGATCAGATAGTTGGACGTCATCACGCCGGAGATGTGATACAGGACGCGGGACTCCGCGTCGATGTCGATTGCGCTGCCGCCAAGCGCCTCGGCCATGCCGTGCAGCCTGTCCCGGAGCGCGGCGTCCTGCGACTCAATGGCAAAGGTGACGCCGTCCAGCGAGGGCGGCGGCGTTTCCGGCGGAAACGTCTGCAGGGGATGAAACCCGCCGATGACTGCGCCGTGGTCGCGCGCCGCCGCAAGCGCGCTGACGGGCGTTCCCCCGGAGCAGTGGACGGCGGCCATGCCCGCTCGCCACGGGACAAGATCGGCGACGGACTTGATGGCGTCATCCGGCACGGTGATGAAAACGATGTCCGCCACATCCACCAGCAACCCCGCGTGGCGCGTGTGGATGGCGCTTCTTGCGCTTCTGGCCAACGCGCTGGCCCGTCCGGCGTCGCGGCTCATCACCACCGTCACGTTGTGCCCCGCCTCAACGAGGTTGAGCGCGAGCGCGGTGCCCACCGCCCCCGCGCCGAGGATGCCGACGCGGTCTCCGCGCAGCGTCGTCATGGGTCCGGGCTCCGCCGCGCGGCTGCGATGTGCTCCGCGGCGGAGGGGATGCCGGCCAACCCCGCCGCGGATCGCACGGCGTCCACAATCGCGTGTTCGACGGCCTCCGCCGCGGCCGCCCCGAGGGTGGTCAGGCCGAGCGTATCGACCGGAGGCGCCCCCGGCTCCGCGGACGAAACGGCAAAGAGCGTATCGCCGTCGCCCATGCCATAGGATGGGACCACCGCGCGGGCGATGCCGCTGTGCGCCATCATTGCCAGGCGGTTGGCCTGCGCGACGGTCAGGGGCGCGTTCGTCGCCACAACACCGATCGTTGTGTTCGCGGCGCTTGCCGCGCCGCCCGCCCGGCCAGCGCCGCCGTTCCGGCTCCGCAGGATGCCGCGCGTGCTCTCAAACGCCCCGCCGCCGTCGGCCGGATCCCGCCGCGGCCCGGCAATCGTGTCGCCGGTGGCCGGGTCCATGATGTCGCCAAAGGCGTTCACGATGAGGAGCGCGCCGACGATATGGCCGCGGGGCAGCGTCACCGCCGCCGTGCCGGTTCCCCCTTTAATCGCGTGATCCATGCCCAGCGCCTTTGCGACGGTTGCGCCGGTCCCCGCGCCCACCGTGCCGGATTCCGCCGGCGCGTCGCTCGCCTCCCGCGCGGCGTCGAGGCCGGCGTCACGGGTGGGGCGGCGCATCGATGCGCCAACGGTGAGATCGTAGATCACGGCGGCGGGAACGATGGGAACGGGGCCGGCAGGGGCGGGGAAGCCGATGCCCTGCACCTCAAGAAACCGCATGACGCCCTCTGCCGCCGCGAGTCCGAAGGCGCTGCCGCCGGTCAGAACGATGGCGTGAACGCGCTCGACGAGCGTGCCGGGGCGGAGCAGGTCGGTCTCGCGCGTGCCGGGAGCCGCGCCGCGCACCTCAACCCCGGCAATCGCGCCGTGCTCAGGAAAGAGCAGAACGGTGGATCCCGTTGCCGCCTCGGTGTCCGTCCAATGCCCAAGCCGCACTCCGGGCACGGCGGTGATCGTCCCGTTCTCGGTCCTCGGTTGCGCCATGTGTCCAACCCCTGTTCCGTCTCCGCTGCAGGAGATGCGCGCGGCTCACACGCGCTCTCATGGCGCGCCGCGCGGCGCGCCAAATGCGGGTATGCTGCCGCCAAAGGGGAATGATACCGCGCTGAGGACTGTTGCGGCTCCATATGGGAGGCGGGTATTCTGGGAGCACCATGCGCGTCGCTCATCGCCTTCCCCGGACGTCTCTACTATGGGCGCTCGTGCTTTCGCTGGGCATTGCTGCCTTGGGCCTGCTGGCGTGCGCCCCCCCGGATGACCCGCCCACCGAAGCGCCACCTGCAACGTCAACGCCGACCGCGGCGGCGCTTTCGACGGATCGGAATGCCAATGATGACAGTGAGGAGGCGACACCTGTTGTGACCAACAAGACCTATCAGTGGACGGAGCCGCCGGCGATGCAGATCGATCCGGCAAAGTCCTACACGGCGACTTTTGATACTGAGGTGGGCACGTTCACCGTCCTGCTGACGGCGGACAAGACGCCGATCACGGTGAACAACTTTGTCTTTCTTGCCCGTGAGGGGTACTACGATGACACGACGTTTCATCGCGTGATCCCGAACTTCATGGCGCAGGGCGGCGACCGCACGGGCACCGGCTCGGGCGGGCCGGGCTACACGATTCCGGATGAGTTTGACTCCACGCTGCGGCATGACGGCCCGGGCGTGCTGTCCATGGCAAACATCGGGCGGCCCAACACGGGCGGCGGACAGTTCTTCATCACGTTTGACGCCACGGCGTGGCTTGATGACGCGCACGCCGTCTTTGGCCGCGTCACGCAGGGCATGGATGTTGTTCAGATGATCCGCGTGAGAGACCCGGCCACTGATCCGAACCCGGGCACGCGCCTCCACAGCGTGACAATCACGGAATCCTAGCCAAACAGGGGCGCCGGCGCGGCTGCTCGTGTATCCCGGCGTCGGACGCAGCGGCATTGTCGCGACGATAAAGACGCGCAATAATGGCGTCATGCGGAAAGCGGAGAGCCCATCGTGGGATGGACAGGGTTCTCCGGACGCGCAGGGAGGATGACGATGGACTTTCGATTGGCCGCCGAGGATCAGGCGCTGCAGAATGAAGCGCGGGCATTTACGCGAACGGAATGGACTGAGAAAGTCGCGGAGCCGCGGGGATGGGATGAGATTGGTCTGCTCTCCCCGTTCCACGCGGACACGGACGCGCTTGCCGCGCAGCGCGACTTCTCCAAGAAACTGGTGGACAAGGGCTGGTGGACCATGCACTGGCCGGAGGAGTACGGCGGACGCGCGGCCTCCATCACAACGCAGCTGGCCTATCGTGAGGGCATGGCGTATGAGGGCGCGCCCGCATCGTTCGGCGGCGGACTCGTCGCGCCCGTCCTGATGCTGCACGGCACGGACTGGCAGAAGGAGGAGTTCCTCCCCAAAATGGCCAGCGCGGACATCGATTTCGCCCAGGGTTTCTCTGAGCCAAACGCCGGCTCAGACCTGGCGAGCCTGCAGACCCGCGCAGTCCGTGACGGCGATGATTACGTCATCAACGGGCAGAAGATCTGGACATCGGGCGCGCACTACGGGGAGTGGTACCACGTCCTGGTTCGCACGGACCCTGACGCGCCCAAGCATCGCGGCATCAGCTATGTCCTGATGCAGCTGCGCGACGATGAGGGCGAGGTCATGCCCGGCATCACGCTGCGCCCCCTGTTCGATATGACGCGCACCCGCCGGTGGAGCGAGGTGTTCTTTGACAACGTCCGCGTGCCTGTGCGGAACCTCATCGGCGAGGAGAACCGCGGATGGTACGCCGCGATGACCACCCTCTCCTTTGAGCGCTCCGGCATTGAGACGGCCGCCAAGTATCTGGGCGAGATGGACAGGTTCATCGCCGTCGTGCGGGACATTCGCTACAACGGCGCTCCCGTGCTGAGCGACCCGATCCTGCGGCATCGCGTGGCGGACTTGAAGATCGAACTGGAGACCCGCCGAATGCTCTCCTACCGCGTCGCGTTCATGCAGTCCCGCGGTGAGCTGCCCGTGAAAGAGGCGTCCATGGGCAAGGCATGGGGCGATATGCTTGGCAGGAAGTGGCCCGTGCTGATGGCGAGCATCCTGCAGGAATACGGGCGGCTTGATCTGGGAGAGCCGCGCGCGCCCATGGGCGGATCGCCGGGCTTCCGCTACGGCGCGATGCACGGCAGCGGCCTTGGCGGCGGCACCACGGAGGTGCAGCGCAACATCATTGCGCAGCGCGGCCTGGGCCTGCCGCGGTAACCCTTTTCAGTACTTCAGTGTGAACGGATAGGCAGGGCGTCCCATTAGGGATGCCCTGCCTGAATGTTGCAGATCCGCGTCTGCGGGGTGGCCAATGAGGGATTGGCGGGTGGCAGTCGTGTGGGCGGCGGCCATTGGCCTTCTTTGTGGAGCGATGGCATGCGGCAACGAGGAGAGCCCGCTTTCCGACCCCTTCGTGCCGACCGCTATCGTCACTGAGATCGCACTGCCCACTGAGGTCGGTTCGCCTGGGGGTACGCCGCTGTCGATTGCCGACCAGATTCCTCCCACCGCAACTCCGACACCCGTCGTTCCCATGTCCGAATATGAGGCCTTTCAGGCTGCCATCACTGAGGAATACCTTGCCAGATGCCGCACATTTGTCAGGAACCGTGAAAACGCGGCAACGTATGCCGATTTCCTGGCCCTTGACCCGAACAACATGACAGACCTTGAGCGCGTCATTTGGGCCGAGGAGATTGGGCGCAATGAATACTGCCGCGACTATTGGAGCGAACCGCTATCGGCAAGAAACGCCGACAAAAGAAACGAATCGTACAGGAATAATTGTTACAAGAATCTCTGGGAGCGGCACAGAGAGTTTGAAAGACGGCGAGGCGATAGCGGCTACGCTCTTCGGTTCGATCAGGCGGCGCGCATTGCCAATTGGGTTGAGATACCCGGGGACGTGCTGTTAGTAATGACTGTCAAACCGGTGGATCTGGCGCCGCCTGTCATTGAACTGGAACGGCGGGGCGAAGAGGTGGACGACGAGTGGGTTGGCCTTTCAAGAGTGTGGCCGGGGAACGAGTATGAGGTTGGGCCAAACCCAACGAGTTCTAGTAGTTACTCTGCTTGCTCCCGCTACTACCCTCAACTCTTCACGGGTTACTGGATACCCCTGGACACCGCGACCACCCGCCAGACAATTGAAGAGCAGTTAGCTCGGGCAACCCCCACGCCGATGCCGGATGAGATGAGGATATGGATCAACCGGCGAGACAGACCGGTTTACGTGGGGGAGTAACAACCGCGCCGTTCCCGCTTTGAGGGAGCGGCAGGGGCCATTGACCTTTCTCGAAAGAGGAGGAGATTTCCGAAGTTCCCGATTCTGGATTCTGGTGGTTCGGCCCGTGGCCGTGCTCATGGCTGGGGTGAGGGCTCAGCTTTGAGGCATTCTGCCCTGGCTGGAGAAACTATGTCTCGAACACCTCACGCACGGGGCATGAGAATCCCGGGAGCATGTCCATGCCGTCGAGGGTATCGTTCTCATCCAGCGTGATGACCGGCTCGCCCGGGCGGAAGACCTCAATCATCCTGGTGTCCGGCCACAGCACCCACACAAGGCGGACTCCGAACGCCGTCCACATGATGGCCTTGTCGCTGACCGCCGAGGCGGAATCCGAGGGAGACACAACCTCCACGACGAGATCGGG
>JAAXGS010000019.1:0-1439 GCA_012271225.1 Dehalococcoidia bacterium
CGAGATAAAGCTCCATGTCAGGAAGTCAGACGGGGGCAGGGGGTAGCTATCCACACGAGCAGGCCCGCCGTTGCCAAGGATCCCATTGTGGACGAACTCCTCCTGCACAAGGTACTTCGATGCGCCGGACAGGGAGTCCCACGTCAACGTCACGCTGGTCCCGCTGGCAGTGACTGTTAGCCCGGTGAGCGCGGGCGGCGTGGGGAGAGGCGTCGGCACGGGCGTTGGAATGGCTGTCGGTTTCGGCGTGGGTCTGGCCGTCGGCTTCGGCGTGGGAGGCACGGCCGTGGGTACCGCAGTAGGTGGCACAGTTGTCGGCTCGACCGTTGGCACAGCAGTAGGCGGCGCAACTGTTGGCTTAACCGTTGGGGGCGGCACAGCAGTGGGCGGCGCAACTGTTGGCTTAACCGTCGGTTTCGGTGTGGGCGGCGGCGAGATCGTGACGCTCTCACTGTCCGTGTCGATCAGGACCTTGGAAACGCCGTAGCCCCCCTCATCGGAGTAGTACTCATACAGCTTTGCCCTCACCGTGGCGGTGGTCGAGCTTGCCCCCGAGTGACACGCATAGAGGGTCCTGGAGATGTCCTTCGATGATACACCGGAGCCGACGGAGATCGTCTGCGATCTGTTTGAGCACGCTGAGTTGAATCCAAGCGCGCTGCCGGAGGTCGAGAGGGAGACTTTATACCAGTAGGACGGATCGTCATCCAGCCCGCGCAGCTTCACCACGAACGGATCGTTGCCCTTTGCGCTCATGGACTGGGCGACGCCAAACAGGATGCTGGAGTCACCGTCCACGGCCGCCTCCTGCGCGGCGAGGTACCGCTGCACGCGGGGATGCGTGGGGTCCGGCTGCTCGTCCGCGCCCTGCGCCTGAACCACGGCGCCCCACGCCACCGCCGCAACTATGCCGATGGCCGCGGCGCCCCCCACATTCCTAGTGACAGACATTCTCACGAGACGCCCTATTGCGCCCCCTCCCGTAAGGGCCACTATACGAAATCGCGCCGCCCTGTCAAACAGGCGGGCAGTCCCGCCCCGTTCAGTGGGAGGCGTGGCCGCAGTGGAGAGAGTATGCGGACGAGCAGTTTGAAGTCCCGCGCGGGGGGCGGCGCACAGCGCGCCACCCTGCCAAACAGGCGGGCGGGGCATGGTGTGGCTCAGTTGGATTTATGAGAAACGGCGACGGCCTGTGCGCCTCGCCTTAATTAATATTAATGCCCGTGGTGGTCATGGTCGCTATGGGCGAGGTGATCATGATGGTCACGGTGCTTGCTGTCCTCCCGGTCATCCAGGTGCCACGTGCACTCCAGCGCGGCAAGAATCAGGCCAATGTGCGTGAACGCCTGTGGGAAGTTTCCAAGCGCGAGCCCGCTGCGCGGATCAATCATTTCCGCGAAGAGGCCAAGGTGATTGGCATAGGTGAGCAGTTCTGAAAA
>JAAXGS010000019.1:1480-5639 GCA_012271225.1 Dehalococcoidia bacterium
AACGCGCCCTCCGGCCCATAGACGCCGTCATCCGTTTCCTCCGGCCGGTAGCGTTTAATGAATGGCCCATCGCGCAACTCCGCCTCAATCCGCTCCAGTGTGGCGACAAATCGCGGATCGTCGAACTCAATAAAGCCCATGAGCGGCAGGAGCAAAAGGCCGGCGTCCATCGCCTCCGATTCATAGTGTTGGATAAACGCCTTTTTCCGGTCGTTCCAGCCGTTTGTTAATACATCGTCCCGGATTGCGTCCGCCTCCCGCCGCCACAGGCCGATGTCCGGATCGTCGGGCATGTACATTTCTCCCAGTTTGATTGCGCGATCCAGCGCGACCCAGCAGAGGGCGTTGGAGGTGACAAAATGGAACGGGCCGCCGCGCACTTCCCACATGCCGCTGTCCGGGTCTCGCCACTCGCCGGCGGCCAGATTGGCGAGGGTTTTGACGACGTCCCAATGGCCGTCCGTCACCTCCTCGCCGTGCGTGGCGAGAAGGTGCGCGCTTGCCAGAAGTTCCCCGTAGACGTCCTGTTGAACCTGATCATACGCGCCGTTCCCGATGCGGACGGGCGCGGAGCCCCTGTACCCCTCCAGGTGGCGCAGCTCCTCCTCTGTCGGATCGGTTTCCCCGTCGATGCGGTACAGGATGTGCAGGTGCTCGTTCTCACCGTGCAGACCCAGGTCGAAGTGATCATCGGCAAGGCCGCAGACCTCCTGCAGCCACTCAAAAAACTCCCGCGCCTCATGTGTATGGCCAAGGTGCATCAGCGCCTCGACGGTGAACGCCGCGTCCCGCAGCCAGGTGAACCGATAGTCCCAGTTGCGGCTGCCGCCGATCCACTCCGGCAGCGATGTGGTGGGCGCGGCAACGATGGCCCCCGTTGGAACATAGACCAGAAGGTGGAGCACCAGATAGGACCGGACGACCATATCCCGCCAGGGGCCTTGATAGTCGACGCTCTCCGAAAGGCCGCGCCAGTAGGTATCCGTCAGCGTGAGCAGTTCATGCGGCATGGCGGATGCCAGCGCGGAGGGGATCTGCTCATCATGCCCGCGCGCCACGTACCGCACCACAAAGGTCGCCTCCGCGCCCTCCGTCAGGCGGACCTCCGCATACGCCCCGCGGCCGGACGGGTCAATGGTCAGGGGCAGTGTGGACTCCAGCAGAAGCTCATACGCATCGTCATCATCAATCACCAGCATGCCGTTGCGTTCCCGCAGCGGCGCCTGCCCGCGGCCGTAGTCCGGTCTGGGCTCATAGGAAATTCGCACGGAGATGTCGCCCTGCTGGCAGCGCAGAAGGCGAATGATGCACCCGTGCGCGACCCAGGAGCGGTCCGGGCGGCGGAAGAACGGCATGAAATCCGTCAGTGTGCAGGAGCCGGTGCGGGTGACGAATTGCGTTTCCAGCACATTTGAGTCCGGCAGGTACCGCTGTCCGCCCGTGTACACCTCTGACGGCGTGATGGCGAAGCGCCCGCCCTTTTCATGATCCAGGATCGACGCGAACACGCTGGGGGAGTCGAAACGGGGAAACGCGCACCAGTCAATGGAGCCATCGATGCCGACAAGCGCGGCGGAATGACGGTCTCCAATCAGACCGTAGTCGCCAATGTTCTTGTAGCCGTTCGTGTTGAGAGTCATCGCTCACCGGTGCTCATTGCAGGTGTCTATGTGTGGGCTGTGCGTGGGGACTCCCGCGCGGGAACTCCGGTCAGGAACAGGCCGGCCGCCTCATCCACAATGAAGTGCACATATCCGTTTTCCGGCCGAACCAGAGCGGCCGGCGGTTGCTGCGCGTCCTCCTGATCCGCCGCGATGACCGCGCGCAATGCGTGGGCCTTGTTCCGTCCGGTGACGATGAAGACGACACGCCGCGCCGCATTGATGGCCGGCAGGGTCAGCGTCACACGCTCCCGCGGAGGGTGCGCCGCAAGACTGTGAACGACGGCGAGGTTTTTCTCCTCCAACGCCTGTGAGCCCGGAAAGAGCGACGCGATGTGCCCATCCTCTCCAATGCCCAGCAGAACCACGTCCATCAGCGGCAGGCGGGCGCCAAAGTGCCTGTGCAGCTCCGTATCATACGCGCGGGCGGCCACCGCCGCGCCCTTCTCCCCGTGGATGCGGTGAACGCGGTCCGCGGAAATCGGCACGTACTGGAGCAGCCTCTCCCGCGCCAGGGCATAGTTGCTCTCCGGCGCGTCCGGGCCCACGGCGCGCTCATCTCCCCACCAGACCCGCCATCTGTCCCACCGGATCCGGGAGACATACGGCTCGGTCGCCAGGATCTCATACAGGAGTCCGGGGGTGTCTCCGCCCGCGAGCGCGATGGAGAACTCATCACTCCACGCAGCCTCCGCAGACGCCACGATGAGGGTGGCCGCAACCCGCGCGACGGACTCCGCGTCCGGCAGGATGACAATCTCCGGCTCAGTCGTTGATTCGTCCATGCCGATCACCGACGGGCGCCCAGGAGCGGCCGTCCTGAGACAGGAGCGCGTCAGCCGATTCCGGCCCCCAGGAGCCGGCCTCATACCACTGCACGGGGTGGGAGATGGCGTCCTCCCACGCCTCAAGCAGTGGGTCGACGATCTTCCACGCCTCCTCAATGTGGTCGCTGCGTATAAAGAGGGAGGCGTCTCCCTCCAGGGCGTCCTGCAGCAGCCGCTCATACGCCTCCGGCAGGTCATCCGTGCCAAACGCCGTGCCGTAGTGAAAGTCCATGTCCACCGGCCGCACGGCCATGCCCTCATCCGGCAGTTTGGCGGCAAAGCGGAGATGGACGCCCTCATCCGGCTGCAGGCGCAGCGTCAGGATGTTTGACAGGGGGCCCCAGCGGGGATTGGCGGGGAAGATGCGGTGCGGCGGCGCGCGGAACTCAATGGCGATCTCCGATGATTTCCGCGCCATGGCCTTGCCGGAGCGGAGATAGAACGGCACCCCCTGCCACCGCCAGTTGTCCAGGTACAGGCGCATGGCGGCGTAGGTGGGCGTTGCGGAGTGGGGGTCCACGCCCGTCGCATCGCGATAGCCGATGTACTGCGCGCGCACCGCGTTGCGGGCGGCCTCCAGCGTGCTCCACGGCCGGATCGCCCGCAGCGCCTCCACCTTCTTGTTTCGCAGGGAGTCCGCCTCCAGCGTCACGGGCGGCTCCATGGTCACCAGCGACAGAACCTGCAGCAGGTGATTCTGAATCATGTCCCGGACGACGCCGAACTGATCGTAGTAGCCCGCGCGGTCCCCCACGTCCACGGACTCCGCAACGGTGATCTGCACGTTGTCCACGTAGTTCCGGTTCCAGATCGGCTCGAAGATCGCATTGGCAAACCTCAGAACCAGCAGGTTCTGCACCGTCTCCTTGCCCAGATAGTGGTCGATCCGGTAGACCTGATCCTCACGAAACACGCGGTGCATTGACGAGTTCAGGACATTGGCGGATTCCAGATCGCGTCCGAACGGCTTCTCAACGACGACGCGGCGCCATCCGCTCCCCGGCGTTTCCTCCACCAGTCCGCACTGCCCCAGGCTTGAGACGGCGGCGTCATACAGAGACGGCGCGATTGCCAGATAAAAGAGGCGGTTTGCGGCGGCCTCTCCGCCCTCCAGCGTCTGCAGATGGCCGCGCAGCACGGCGACCTCATCCGGCTTGGCAAGGTCGCCGCCAAAGTAGTTGAGCCGCGGGGCGAAGGCGTCCCAGTCCTCACGCCGCGGCTCCAGTCCGCCGATCTCCCGAATCCCCCGCCACATGAACTCCCGGAACTCATCGGAACTCATCGGGGCGCGTGAGAATCCAACAATGGGCACGTTCGGGGCAAGCCGTCCCTTGATCCACAGGTGGTACAGGGCGGGCAGCAGCTTGCGCTGCGCAAGATCGCCCGTTGCGCCCGCGATCACAATCGTCGTGACCGTCCCGTCCGCGCCGGCGGGGCGGTCAGACGAGGGCGGGGTGGAGACGGCCATCAGGAATCGGACCTCACAACGGCATGGCCGCCGAACTCCTGCCGCAGCGCGGCGAGCATGCGGTCCGCAAAGGTATTGCTCTGCCGGGAGCGGAACCGCGTGAACAGGGACGTGGTGATCACGTGCGCCGGCACATCCAGATCAATGGCCTCCTGCACCGTCCAGCGTCCCTCTCCGGAGTCTGAGACGTGGCCCATGATCTG
>JAAXGS010000019.1:5776-32897 GCA_012271225.1 Dehalococcoidia bacterium
GCAGGTCCAGGTCGAACTCCTCCTTGGCGCGGAGGATTTCAAAGCCCTCCGCAAAGGCCTGCATCATGCCGTACTCAATGCCGTTGTGGATCATCTTGACAAAGTGTCCGGCGCCGGCCGGGCCAACATGTCCCACCCCCTCCTCAGGGGAGGGCGCGAGCGCCTGAAAGATCGGCTCAAGCCGAGCGTAAGCGTCCCTGTCCCCGCCGACCATGAGGCTGTAGCCCTCCGTCAGGCCCCAGACGCCGCCGCTGGTTCCGGCATCCAGCATGGTGACGCCGCGCGCGGCGACGGCGGCGGCGCGCCGCTGTGTTTCCCGATAGTTGGAGTTCCCGCCGTCGATGATGACATCCCCTGGAGCAAGCAGCTCAAGCACGGCGTGGACGGTCTGCTCCGTGGGGTCTCCGGAGGGAACCATGACCCAGACGGCGCGCGGTGCGGTCAGGCGCGAGACCATGTCCGGCAGTGAGTCGGACGCAATCGCGCCCATCTCCGCGGACGCGCGGACGGCGTCGGCGTTGAAATCGTAGACGACGACGCTGTGGCCCTTTTCCGTGAGCCGGCGCGTCATGTTGCCGCCCATGCGCCCCAGACCGATCATTCCGATTTCCATGCGCCACCTCCGTGAGCCGCCGCGCGGCCCTCCCGTTGGGGGCGCCGCCTTGCCTGTGTCTATTCTAGTCAGAATCATCACCGTACCGAGTGCTGCGGAGCGAGAAGGGTTTGCGCGCAGGCATGGCCCGATTGTTCTCACAGATCGGGCGGCGCGGCACGCCGCGCAGCCGCCCTGCGGGTTGCGCCGTTCCCGCTGAACACGCTTAGACCGTTTCACGCGCCCCTGTCACGCCGTCCGCGTTGTGTCTACACTGATGTGTGCGCGCACGATGAGCGACGGAGCAGGAGAATGGCCGCGCAGTCAGACATGATGCATTGCCTGCGGCATCCGGAGCGGGAAACGGGGCTGCGCTGCGGACGCTGCGGCGATCCCATCTGCCCCAGCTGCATGGTGCAGGCCGTCGTCGGCATTCGCTGCCCCGCCTGCGTCACCTGGGAGCGCAACCCCATTGTGCAGGTCGCGACTTCGCGCCTGCTTGCGGCGGTGGGGGCCGGCATGGGGACGGCGGTTGTCGCCGCCATTGCTGTCGCCGCCCTTTCAGACCTGATGGGCGGTTTCTTTTCCCTGGTGATGTGGGCCGTGGCGGGCTATCTGATCGGGCAGGCGGTGCATATCGCGGCCAACCGAAGCCGCGCCCGCGCGCTGCGTTACGTGGCCGGCGGATCGGCCGCCTTTGCCTGGACCTTCTCTCTCCTCTTTACGGGGGGCATCATCTTTGCGCTGCCGTGGATTGTGCTGTCGCTCCTCGCCCTGGGGCTTGCGATCATGCTCGCCATCACCCCGTTCCGTTGATTTTAAACTGGGCCTGTCTGTTAGCGTAATTGACGGGAACGGCGTGCTCGTACATGCATGCAAGACATCATGCCCAACTGCAATGTTGGCGCACAGTGACCCTTATAGCGCCAGGCGCACAGTCAACCCCCTCGCTTTACGGGCACATCATATCTAACTAGCCACCCACAATAGAAAGATGTAAACGAGTACAAGTATCACAGCCCACACAGCCAGTGTAACAACTAATTCAATCTTTCCTGGCTCTAGATAGAGTGGCGGCCCCTCCAATATAGCCAGTAGAGTATCTCTTATTTTGTGATACGCTCGCGAGAGAGGTTGATCCCAATCCCGGCGTTGCTTTGGCGGGAGATACCAAAGGTATTTCAACTTGGCAAAGCCGACTTTGCGTGCCTCCTTCATAAACGGCTTCATGACTTGGTCGATATCCCGCGCGCCGCGAGTAAGGTCCCAGCCGAGTTCTTCGAGCAAGCGGCGCCGCGCAGTGACGTAGACACCGTAGTACACACTGCGCCACGCCTCCTCGCCGGGACTGCCCGGGACACGTCCGGCAGCAGAGCGATGTCCGGTTCTGAGCGCGACATACCCCGTTACATCAATGGCAATGTCCTCTGCAAGAACCTCGGCTTTCGAGACCATGCGTTCACGAGGGGGATGCCGTGCCGCTTGTCGCGTGGATTCGTTGCGGGCGCTGTTCCACGCAGCCATTCGTGCAGCTTTTTGTGCGGCCTCCGGACCCCCCAACTCCCGGGCGGATTCTATGGCAGCCTCATACATGATGTGCCAAAGGCCGTTTGGCGTGTTTTTTGAACCAAGCCCCAGCGCAGCCAATTCATCGCGGACGCCCGAGGCGTAGTTTTGGCCCAACCTGAATGCCACTTCTCCCACCGCTGGGATGGCGATATGAGGCGCGTGGAAAGAGCGGTCATAAGCGCGCTCCCACTCATCATCATCATCCCCTTCATCCTCTTCAGATTCCGCCCTATCGTGCGGCGCCGCGGCGCGCAGCGCCTCATACGCCTCGTTGATCTTCCGCATGTGATCATCGGCGTTCGGGTCCGGATTTCTGTCCGGGTGATATTCACGAGCACGCTCACGGAACGCGGCGCGGATCTCTGCGAAGGTGGCGTCCTCCGGAACCCCGAGGATCCGGTAGTAATCGGGGTTCTCAGAGGGCATTGGCAGTGAGGGAGCCTACCGTGACAGACCCAAGCCGCGTTGGGCGATGCTGTTGCGCTGGATCCCCTCTGTGCTGCTGCCGCTCGCTAGCCAACTTGTCTTGGTCAACTGCGATCCGCTTATGGTGTATCAGGCGGCGGCTCCGTGTTTGCGGCGTCCGCCCGCCCGCGTCGACGCGGCAAGAACCCGGAGGGCCGGGGGATGCCGCCCATCCTGCGCCTGAGGTACCAGATGCCCGCGATGACGGGCGCCCATATGGGGCTGACCAGCACAACCCAGACGGCGGCGACCACGACGGCCTGCGCGACGGCGCTCACCGTGCGCGTGGCGGAGCGCGCCGTCTCCCCAACGTCGAGGAATCCAACGACCCACCGGGAGCCGGGATTGACATAGACGGCGGTGTTCGACGATGCGGTCAGCGGCGCGCCGAATGAGGTCTCGCCCTCCACCGTGAAGCGCGCATAGTACGCCTCCCGGCGCTCAATGGTGTACTCATGCGTGACGGTGATCTCATTCTGATCATCCTCAATGACCCCCGATACGGGGTTGAGCCCGTCCCCAAAGTCCCACACGTAGGTGAGGTTGGTCACGTCCTCCGGCCGGGTGAACGCGCCCGTCAGCGTCACATCATCCCCGGCGCGGATCGTCATGCTCCCCGGGGTGGAGACGTGAATGGTCGGGACGCGCAGAACGTCGACCTTGATGGCGTCCTCGCCTCGGACGACGCCGGCGTCGCCCGTGCCTCGAATCTCAAACGTCACGAAATAGGGCGCCTCCTCCGCCGATTCATAGGTGTATCGGACGGTCTGCGTGATCCGCTCACCCTCATTCTCCGTCTGCGCCGTTCCGGTCCACGTCTGTGGCGGGGCGCCGTCCCCGAAATCCCATGAGTACTGGAAGTCCTCGATGTCCTCCGGCGGGCGGAATGTCGCCCGGAAGGCCACCGCCCGGCGCTGGGCGGCCTGAAGATCCGGCCCGGCGTCAACCTCCATGGTCGCCGCGACCAGTTCAAGATTCACATTGATGAGGGACGTGGCGGACGTCTGCTCCAGGTAGCGCTTGCGCCCCTCAAGAACCTCAATCTCCCCGCTGACTCGCGTGATCTCCCGCTGGACGTTCAGGATGTCCTCAAGCTCCCCCTCGCGGCTCAGCAGCTGCCGCAGGGATTCCAGCGTGGCGTTGAGGTTGGTGATGCGTGACTGAATGTCAAAGTACTCCTCTGTCACGTCCTGACTGGTTGAGGACCGGGAGAGCACCTTGACGCCAAGGGCGGAGATGGCGCGCACCGCGTCATCAAGCTGCGCGCTGGGCACACGGATGGCAATCCAGCCGTTGTGCCGGCTGTGCCGCGCCTCCGAGACGACCCAGCCGCCGCGGGCAACGGCGGCGACGCCGATGCTCTCCAAACCAGCAGCAATGTCATCGACCTCCATGGTCATATCCACGGTGCGGACGATGAGGCGGCTCTGCGCGGAGACGGAGGGGAAACCGGTTTCGGGCGTGATGCTGTCGCCGCCCTGGCCGTCGCTCCCCTGTGACGATTCCGACGCCGCGTCATCGGCGAAGTCGCGGTCCGGCATTCCCGGCGGCATGATCGTTGGCTGCGGCATGGGTGTCGGCAGCGGGGCGGTCATAACCTCTCGTTGTTCTTCCGTGGCCCCGCGCGCGTCGGCGTCAAAGCTGTCACCGGCGCTCAAGTTCTCCACCGCTGAGGACCCGCGTTCCCAATCATCCTCCGCGGCGGCGCAGCCGAGGGCGATGATCAGCGTCACCAGCAGAAGGACGCACGTCACAAGACGCCGCAGACCGGTCACAATTCACCTCCCATCGGCCATCGAGAGCGCGTCATGGTGAGTATACGGAGCGGGCGTGACGGCTCCAAATCCGCATAGGCACGCAAGGGTACGGCCCGGCCGTCAGCCCAGACGCAATGCCCTGCGCGCCGTTCGAACGATTGCGGTTCCAATTGACCATAGCCCCACCACCAGGACGCCAACCAGGGCGACCGCCGCCGCGGCGCGCCACACTGCTGAACCGAAGCCCTCATCTCCCAGAACGCCTGAGAGGTCCGGCAGGAAAGCGGATGACTCATCCACATACACCAGCGCATGGGCAGTTGCGGACACATTTCCCGCCCCGTTCCCCCGGCCGGTGACGCGCAGCGTGAGGCGGTACGGCTCCGGGCGGGCGGACCGGTAGGCATGCGTCACCTCCAACGTGGTCTGGTCAGCGGTGATGGACCCCGAGGCCGTTGGCTGTCCGTCTCCAAAGTCCCAGAGGTATCGCGTGGGGCCGGCGTTGGGAGGCAGGCTGACGTCCGCCTGGAGTCTGAGCTGCCGGCCCGCGCGCGTCACGAACCTGTCAGGCATTGAGATCAGCGTGCCGAAACCGTCGACGACACGCACGTTCAGGGAACCCTCCCCGGAAACCCTCCCCGCCTCGCCCTCGCCTCTGAGTGACACACGGGCCCGGTACGGCGACTCATGGGCGGTGTCATAGGTGTGATAGACGGGGGCGGTCATCCGTTCCGCGCCCCGCCCGGTTGATTCCGTGGCCGTCAGCACGGGCGATTCAGAGCCGTCCCCAAACGTCCATACGTATTGGAATGAATTGATGCCGTCCGGCGGCTCAAACGCCGCGCTGAAACTCACGGCGTTGTCCTGCACCACCTGCTTATCCGCCCCGGGGATCAGATTCAGCGACAGCGGAGACCGTGAGACGCGGACGGTGATGGTAGCGGTCATGGCCTGCTCCTCCAGAAGAAGCAGTTGGCTCTGCAGCTGCGCCAGATTTGCCTCCGTCGCCGCCAGTTCCCGCCGAATGTCGCCGGCGTCGCTCAGATCAGTGTCCCGCTCCAATGCCCGCGCGAGATCCTGTCGTATCTGATCCAAAGCGGTTATCTGAGCCTGGAGAGCCAGGTGTTTCTCAAGGAGATCCTCGCCGAAGAACCGGCGGGAGCGCACCTCATCCACCCCGTCGGAGATTTCCCGCACCGTGTCGTCGAGCTCATCCGCAGCCACGCGGACGGTGAGCCGCCCCGATTCAGGGCCGGAGCGCTCCTCATTGACGATCACTCCGTCCCTGCGCAGGGCAATGCGGATACTGTCATCCAGCGTCCGCGGCACATTGGTATCCTCGACCACGATCTCCGCAGAGCGCATGAGCAGATTCGGACGCTCAGGCTCGGCCTCGTCCGTACAGGACGCAAAAAACACCGCTGTCACAAGCAGGATGAGCGCCATGACGGCCGGCGCCGCCGGCGTGAGCGGGAACCGCCGCCGGTTCCATCGGGCAAGCTGTGAACGATTCAACAACGGCACCCCCGGCGTGCTGCGTCATGGCGCACGGGCATCTTACCGAAAGATACTACGGCAACACACGCCTCCACGGCCGTCGGTAGACTCTGCACAGCCGCCCGCCGGGCCGTGATCCTGACGCGCCGATCACAGACGCGGGTCTTTAGTGTCAATCAAAGAGGAGCGTAGGACGTGGCAGTCACACTCACATCACATGGGCAGGGCGCGTCCGGGGTGGTCCGGCTCCTCATTGAGGACGGCCGCGGCGCGTTCCTGTTCGATTGCGGCGATCCCACGAGGGGGCGGCATGTCCGCCGCCCGCAAGCGGCGGACATGCCGCCTGATGACGGGATGCCGCCCTTGCTCGCCCATGCGTATCGCCCGGAGGCTGCCGAGGCCGGCGGAGCCGAGCGGAACCCGCTCGATGGCGTGCTCATCAGCCACGCCCACTCGCGGCATGTGGACGGCGTTCCCCTGCTGCGTGATGACGTGCCCATCTACGCCAGCGTCATGACCGCCGCGCTGCTCAAGGCCCGGCAGGACATATCCGCCGCGCCCGGCATTCAGGATGAATTCGTCTTTGTCCCGGGCGTCGACACCGTGAGGCAACGCCCCTACACGTTTCTCCTGACGCAGAACGATTCCGCCGCCCCGCCCGGGGAGCCCGTTGCTCCCTTCAGCGATGTGCGCGATTTCTGGCGCGCGGTTCCGGACGGGCTGAGAGACGCTGACATTTTTAAGGACACGCCCGCCGCCGTCCTGCCGCAGGCGGCGCCCGGCGGCCTGAACGGGCGCGCGCTCCGGCATTACCCTGTCGATCACTCCATCCTGGGCGCGGCGGCATTCGCCGTCGAGACGCCGGACGGGTGGATCTGCTACACGGGCGATATCCGGTTTCACGGCTCACAGCCCGGGCTGATGGAAGAATTCGTGGCCGGGTTCGCCGACCTGCGTCCGTTCGCCCTCATCGTCGATGGTGAACACACGGAGCCCGGCGCCGCGCCGACCACGGAGCGCGACGTGTATGACCGCGTGACGGCGGCCGTCAGGGACGCGCCCGGGCTGATTGCCGCCGATTTTGACGTGTTGGACATGGAGCGGCTTCTGACGTTCAACAGCGTTGCGGAGCAGACCGGGCGGCAACTCGTCCTCTCACTGCGCGACGCCTTCATGATTCAGACGATGGGGATTGTCTGGCGGCAGTTCCCGTCCCTCGATGAGGTCGCGACGCTCCGCATCCTCGATGATGCGCCCGCGTCGGACGGCCCCGCGCCGCCCTGGCAACGGGCGGCGCGCGACCGCTGCGGCAGCATTCTGCTCTCCGTCGATGAGATGCGGGCGCGGGGCGGAGCGTACATTCTCAGGACATCGCGGGATGAGCCGGGCGTGGAGGGGGCAATCGGGGCGAACGGCGGCGCGCTGCATATTCATTCACGCCCGGGGAACGGACCGCCGCGTTCCCAGGGCCGTGGCCGCGCGCCCGGGCGCGCGGCCACAGAAAGCAGAGGCCATGCCCCGGGCTACTTCCATGCGTCCGGCCACGCCACCTTTGATGAGACGCTGGCGATGATCCGCCGCATCGCGCCGCGCCACGTCATTCCGGCGCACTCCGCGCGGCCGGAGCGCTTTGCGGAGGCCCTGACGCCGGACGGGTTTCGGGTCTCAATCCCGAGAGAGGGACAGCCGCTTCTTCTGGCGTGACAATGGAATCATCGTGCTTCCACTCAAACTGACCCTGGAGAATTTCATGCCGTATCGGGGGAAACAGGAGCCCCTGATTCTGGACGGCCTCGGCATCGCCTGCCTCTCCGGCCCAAACGGCGCGGGCAAGTCCGCTTTGCTGGACGCGATCACGTGGGCGCTGTGGGGCAGGTCTCGCGCCGGAACGGGCGCGGACCCGCTTGTTGCCGCGGGAATGGCGGAGATGGGCGTTGAGCTGGAGTTCCGGGCGCAGGACATCGTCTACCGCGTGGAGCGGCGCTATCGCAGGGGGCGCGTGGGCCGGGGCCAGGCGACGTTCGATTTTCAGATCAGGGACGGGGACCGCTGGCGCTCCCTGAACGAGGCCAACTCCACGCAGACGGGTCGACAACTCGCCAGCGTCATCCGGTTGGACTATGAGACGTTCATCAACACATCCTTCCTGCTTCAGGGCAGGGCGGATCTGTTCGTCTCGCAGCGCCCGGCGGAGCGCAAGCGCATTCTGGGCGAGATTCTCAGCCTCTCCCTGTATGACCGCCTCTCACGGAGGGCGCGCGACATGGCGCGGGAGGACAGAACCCGTCAGGAGGTCGCCCGGGGGCGCATTGCGGACATCGATACGGAACTTGCCGTGGAGGATGATCTGCGCGGGCAATCGGAGAGCGTCGAGGCCGGCCTTCGGGAATCCCGCGAGAAACTGGCGGCCGCTGTTATCGAGCGGGATCGACTGAGCGCCGTCCACGCGGAGATGCAGTCGCGCCAACGGGACGCGGAGGCCCTGCGGGAGCGCATCTCCGCCCTTGAGAATGAGGTGGCCGCGCTCACGTCCCGCAGGGATGAGCTGCAGCAGGCAGTGGGGGATGCGGAGGCGGTGCTGGCGAGGAGCGCGGAGATCGAGGCCGGATGGGAAGAGCTGCAGCGCGCGCGTTCCGAGGTGTCCGACTACGGAGTCCGCGCCCGCGTTCATGGCGAGTTGGTCGCGGAGCGGGGGCGGCTGGAGCGGCAGGACGCTGAACGGCGCGCCCTGCTTGAGGGCGATGTCAAGCTGCGGGAGAGCAGCCACGCCGATATTGCCCGTGAGGCCGCCCAACTGACAGCGCTGCAGGACAAGCTGTCACGCGCGGAGGCCGCGCGCGCCGGGCTGGCGACGCGTCAACAGGCGCTTGCCGCACGGCGGGAGGAGCGAGATCGACTGTTTGGCGAGATTGAGGGCCGCCGTGAACGCCACAGGGCGCTCACGACGGAGAACGCGGAGCTTACGCCGCGCATGGCCCTGGTCACGGACAACACACATGCGGAATGCCCCGTCTGCGGCACGGAGCTTGGGCAACACGGCATGGCCCGCGTGCGTGAGCATTTTCAGCAGCGCAGAAATGAGATCAGCATTCTGTTGCGCCGAATCGCCGCGGAGAACAAGGATCTGCGCGGCCAACACGCGCAACTTGACGAGTCGATCATGCGGGATGAGGGCGCCCTGCGCGCCGAGCAGGACCGCGCCGCGTCAGAGGCCGGCGCGATACGGGCGCAGGTGGAGCGGGCGGAGCGCGCCGGGCAGGAGCTGCCGGGCGCTGCCGCAAGGCTGGAGCAGACGCGCGCCAGGCTCGCCGCGCAGCCGCAGGAATCCGATGAGATGCGCGCCATCCGGGCGCGGCTGGCGGAACTCGACTACGACACGGACACGCATGAACGGGCGCAACTGAGAGAAGACGATCTGCGTCACTGGGATGAGGCGCGCCGGGAGTTGGAGACTGTCGCCGCGCGTGTCGATCGGGATAAGGCGTCGCTCACGGACACCTTGGAGCAGTGGACTGACAGAACGGACACTTTGGAGAGGGAACGGGCGCGCCGAACAGAGCTTGAGGCCGGTCTGGCGGGCATGGCCGAAACAGCCGTCCGGGCCGAGGAGGCGCGGGCCGTCGTGGACGCTGTCGGCGCCGAGGTCCGGGACGCGGAGCAGGATCAGGTTCGCCTTGCGACGCTGCTGCAGCGGCTTGCGGAACGCCGCGCGGAGAGGGAGCGCCTTCTGCAGGAGGAACGGGAGGCGGACCAGCGCGGCTCCATCCACGATGAGTTGGGCAGGGCGTTCGGCCCGCAGGGCGTGCAGGCGCTTCTGATCGAGACGGCGCTGCCTGAACTGGAGGATGACGCCAATGAGCTGCTTGCCCGCATGACAAACGGCAGCATGACGCTGCGGCTGGAAACACAGCGAACCACGCAGGCGGGAACGCAGCAGGAGACCCTTGAGGTGATCATCGCGGACGGGTCCGCCACCCGCGCGTATGAGATGTACAGCGGGGGCGAGGCATTTCGCATTAACTTCGCGCTCCGCATCGCGCTTTCAAAGTTGTTGGCGCGGCGCGCCGGCGCGGAGGTCCCCGTCCTCTTCATCGATGAGGGGTTCGGCAGCCAGGACGCGGAGGGGCGTGAGCGGCTCATTGAGGCCATCTCCACTCTGTGGGGCGATGCGGCCTTTCACAACGGGCTGATTCTGGTGATCACGCACATTGACGATGTTCGCAGCCGATTTGAGACGCGCGTTGACGTTGTCAAAACGGAGGACGGCTCCCGCTACAGCCTCGCGCCCTGACGCGCGTCCGGCTGTCCGGCCATGTGTTTGTCGCCGCGCAGTCACGGGAGTACAATCGTGGCCAGAGGGCGTGGAGGTGGCGTCATGATTGAAATGGCAATCGACCGGATCGGCGTCAGTCTCAACAGCTATCAGCGTGTCGTGATCCTGCGTGAAAAGGAGGCGGAGCGGCGCCTGATCATCTGGATTGGGCCGGCGGAGGCTGAATCCATCGCGATCAAGATGCAGGACATCCATGTGCCGCGTCCGCTGACGCATGACCTGCTGAACACGCTCATCGGTGAACTCGGCGGCGCAATCCGCCATATTCTCGTGTCCGCGCTCAAGGAGGACACCTACTTCGCGCAGATTGTCATTCGGCGCGGCGATGGCGAGACCGACATCGAAATCGACTGCAGGCCCAGTGACGCGGTGGCGCTCGCCGTCCGCGCGGACGTGCCCATCTACGCCGCGGATGAGGTGCTGGATGAGGCCGGCGTGCTGATCAATTCCGATACGGGCGATTACGTCTACGCCAAGGATGCCGACGGCGCGGAGGGGCGGGAGGTCACGGAGGAAGAGCTGCGCCGCCTGTCCGCGTTCAAGGACTTTGTTGAAGAGCTCAACATGGAGCGCGGGGACACATCCGGCATGTCCGATGCCGAACTCCGCCGCCTGTCCGCCTTTACCGACGCCGTCGAGGAGATCAACATGGACCTCGGCAACGAGCAGCGCAAGGACTGATCACAGCCTCACACGGCCTGACTCCAGAGGCGCGGGGCAGGCCACGGACAACGCGCCCGGCGTTCTGTGAGCGGCGGCGTGAGAGAACGGCTTTAGCGGGGCAGTGTACGTCTCCCGCGTGACTGAACGGATACACTGCAGTATTGACGCGCCCGGCAGTTGGTGATAAATTTCTCAAACGGTGTCATGTCCCGGTTACCCGACAGCAGGGCCATGTACGTCGCGGTGCGGCTGCTCGGCCTCGGATGGTACGTGATTGTCTGTATCGTGGGGGGCGTCCTTGGCGGCGTCTGGGTTGACAACCGTCTGGGTGTGACGCCGTTGTTCACGCTAATGGGGGTGGGGTTGGGCTTGATTGTGGCGGCCTGGGGCGCGTATCGACTGGCTGCGCCGCTGCTGACCGCGCCGCCCACGCGAAAGGATAACGAGGAGTGAGTCTGCTCGCGCGGCCCAGAGTCGCTTTTGGCATCGCCGCCGCGCTCCTTTTGACGGTTCTGGGCATCCTGTTCCTGAAGGGCCCGCTGGAGATTCCGCCCCTTCAGGTCGATCCGTTTGCAACCGTCTTCGGCTACGGCCTGCGCGCCACCGTGGTACAGCAGTGGCTGGCCATGGCCGTGATCCTTGCGCTTGCCTACATCGCCACCCGGCGGATGGAGGTGATTCCGGGCCGGATGCAGGCCCTCGCGGAGAGCCTGGTGGAGGGCCTGCTGAACCTCTGTCAGACCGCGGCCGGCGCGGTGAACGGACGCCGTTTCTTCCCCGTCGTCGCCACCATCTTCCTCTTCGTCGCGGGCGCGAACCTTCTGGGATTCATCCCCGGCACCGGCACCATCTTCACCGTCGTTTCGGCGGAGGAAGAGATCCACCACGCGGAGGATGAGCATCTGCCCCTGTCTGACATCAAGCTCTATGTGCTGGATTCCGGCAACAACGTGCCCATCGGCGGCTTTGAGTATGAGCTGCACGGGGAAACGCAGACCGCGTTTGAGATTCACGGCGATGAGTGGGAGGAGTTCCACGCGAACAACCCGGACCTGAACGCCGGTCACCTGGTGCCGTTCCTGCGTCCCGCCAACACGGACGTGAACACGCCGTTCGCCATCGCCGTGTGGAGCGCGATCTTCGTCGAGTTCTGGGGCATCACAAGCCTGGGGCTCTTCCCCTATCTGGGCAAATTCTTCAACTTTGGCCGCCTGCTGCGGGGGAACATCGCGTTTGGACTCATCGACGTCTTCGTGGGCTTTGTGGACCTGATCTCTGAACTGGTGCGGCTGCTCAGCTTCACGTTCCGCCTCTTCGGCAACGTCTTCGCGGGTGAGATTCTCATCCTGATGATGTCATTCTTTGTGCCGTTGACCTTTGTCATCGGCGTGTTCTTCATGGAGGTCTTCTTCGGTATCATTCAGGCGTTCATCTTCGCCATCCTGACGCTGATCTTCGCCGTCCTGGCGGTGAGCCACCACGGCGGAGAGGAGCACGGGAGCGGCGAGGGCGAACAGGCGGCCGCGCACTGAGTGACGCGGGGCGGCGCAACGTGTCAAGATCGATGAGGCGGACACCGGGCATGAATCCGCCGCATGAACAAACAGGGCAGGCAAACGGACAAACGGGAGGTAGCATGATCGGCAGGCACAGCGGATGGAGCCGGGTTCTTCTGGTTCTGATGATTGTCGGCTCTCTGATGATGATGGCGTCCGGCACGGCGTTCGCGCAGGCGGCGCTGACGGCCGAGGCGGCGGAGAAGTTGTCATCGGAGGCATGGACGCAGGTTGGAGCCGGACTGGCCATCGGTCTGGGCGGCATCGGCCCCGGCATCGGCATCGGCATCGCCGTCTCAAAGGCGATGGAGGCCATCGGGCGCAACCCGGACGCCACGGGGCAGATTCAGACCAACATGATCGTTGGCGTCGCCTTTGCTGAGGCCATCGCCATCTACGCGCTCGTCGTCGCCATCCTGATCAAGTTCGTCTAGGCAACGGAAGCTACGGACAGGACAGCGTGATGACGATACGGACGATTGCGGCCATGAGAAAGGGGGCATGAATCCATGGAGGCCATCGGATTCAACATCCCCGGACTGATCAGCCAGTTCATCAACTTTGGACTGTTCCTTGTCCTGCTCTCGGCCATCCTCTACAAGCCGGTGACGCGCATGCTGGACCAGCGCGCGGAGCGGATACGGGACGCGCTCTCAGAGGCGGAGCGCGCCCGGGAGGAATCGGCCCGGAGCGGGGAGGAGGTTCAGCAGGCTCTCGCGGAGGCGCGGGAACGCGCGCAGCAGATCATTCAGCAGGCGCAGGAGGTGGGGCAGCGCATGGAGAGCGACGCGCGCGATCAGGCGCGCCGCGATTCTGAGGCGATGACGGAGCGCGCCCGGCAGGATATTCAGCGCGCGCGGGATGACGCCATCGAAGAGGTGCGGCGTGAATTCGCCGGCCTCGCCATCGTGGCCGCGGAGCGCGTCATCAACCGCTCACTGGATCACGATACGCACCGCAGCCTTGTCGAAGAGGTGCTGCGGGAGGCGGAGTCCACGCCCGCCGGTGGAGGCGCATAGCCCATGCCCTCCGGCGGATCGGCGCGCAGATACGCCCAGGCGGTTTTTGACATCGCCCGAGAGCAGGACACGCTCGATCAATGGCGGGACGACCTGCAGACCGTTGCGGACGTTCTGGGCGTCCCGGACGTGCAGGCGTTTGTGGAATCGCCCCGCGTCACGCAGGCAAACAAGCAGGAGTTGCTTGATCAGCATCTTGGTGAGGTCGCCCCGATGGCGCGCAACCTCGCGATGATCCTGATTCGACGCGGGCGCGCTCATCTGGCGCAGGGCATTCTTGACGAGTATCTGCAGATGCTGGATGGGGAACGAGGCATCGTCGCCGCCACCGTCACGTCCGCGGAGCCCATGGACGATGACCTGCAGGATCAGGTGCAGCAACTCCTGCATCGGCAGGTGGGGCGTGACTTGCGGCTGTCCACGGACGTTGACCCGGAGATCCTGGGCGGGTTCATCGCCCGCGTGGGAGACCGCGTTCTTGACGGCAGCACGCGCTCACGCCTGCGCGCCATGCGAGACTGGCTGCGGGAGGGAGCGCCCGGCTAACGGCCACGCCGCGCGCATCACCGCGCGGCATGACGGCAGAATCACCACCACGCACGGAACAAGCAGACTGAGAAAGGGAGAGAGATGGCTGTTCGCGGCCAGGACATTGCGTCAATCATTCGGCGGCAAATTGAGCAGTTTGGGGTCTCGATTGAGACCGTGGACGTGGGCTCCGTCATTCAGGTGGGTGACGGCATCGCCACCATTCACGGCCTGACCGGCGTCCGCTACGGCGAGCTGATTGAGTTCGCCACCGGCGCGATCGGCATCGCGCTGAACCTGGAAGAGGAGATCGTGGGAACGGTGATCCTCGGCTCTGACGCCGGCATTCAGGAGGGCTCGGAAGTCCGGACGACGGGCCGCATCGCGGAGGTGCCCGTTGGTGACGGCATGCTGGGCCGCGTGGTGGACGCCCTCGGCGTGCCGGTGGACGGCAAGGGCCCCATCCAGACCACCCAATCGCGCTCACTGGAGAGAGTCGCGCCCAATGTTGTGGCCCGGCAGGCCGTCAACAGGCCGGTGCAGACCGGCATCAAGGCCGTGGACTCCATGATCCCCGTGGGGCGCGGACAGCGTGAGCTCATCATTGGCGACCGCTCAACCGGCAAGACTGCCATCGCCATCGATACGATCATCAACCAGCGCGGCGGTGATCTCATCTGCATCTACGTGGCCATCGGCCAGAAGGCGTCAAAGGTCGCGCAGCTTGTCGCCACGCTGGAGCAGCACGGGGCGATGGAGCATTCGGTGGTCGTGACGGCCAACGCATCGGACTCCGCGGCCATGCAGTATCTTGCGCCCTATGCGGGATGCGCCATTGGCGAGGAGTTCATGGAGGAGGGCAAGGACGCCCTGATCGTGTATGACGATCTCTCCAAGCACGCCTGGGCGTACCGTGAAGTCTCACTGCTGCTGCGCCGCCCGCCGGGGCGTGAGGCGTATCCGGGCGACGTGTTCTACCTGCACAGCCGCCTGCTTGAGCGCGCGGCGCGGCTGAACGATGAGAACGGCGGCGGCTCCCTGACCGCTCTGCCCATCATTGAGACCCAGGCCGGAGACGTCTCCGCCTACATCCCGACAAACGTCATCTCCATCACGGACGGGCAGATTTATCTGGAGACGGACCTGTTCAATTCCGGCATCCGCCCGGCGGTCAACGCGGGGCTTTCCGTGTCCCGCGTGGGCGGCGCGGCGCAGACGCGGGCCATTCGGCGCGTGGCCGGCCGCCTGCGGCTTGACCTTGCGCAGTTCCGCAACCTGCAGGCGTTCGCGCAGTTTGGCAGCGGCGATCTCGATCCCGCCACACGCCGCCAGTTGGAGCGCGGCCAAATCCTCACGGAACTCCTCAAACAGGGCCAATATGAGCCCCTGCCGGTGGAGAAGGAGGTGGCCGTCCTGTTCGCTGCCACGCAGGGACTGATGGACGATGTGGCCGTGGAGCGCGTGGGCGCGTTTGAGCGGGCCCTGCTCGCGTACCTTGACGCATCACACGCGGACACGCTGATGGCCATCCGTGAGTCCGGGGACCTGAGCGGGGAGAATGAGGAGGCGCTCCGCGGGGCGGTGCAGGAGTTCAAGGACACGGGGACCTACTAGCGGAGGACCCGTCCGCACGGAGAGGACAGGCCGGCGTGCCCAATACACGACAAATACGGCAACGGATACGGAGCGTCACCAGCACGCAGCGTATCACCAGCGCGATGGAACTGATTGCGGCGGCAAAGATGCGGCGCGCGCAGCAGCGCGTGCTCGCCTCCCGTCCGTACGCCACGCGCCTGCGTGACCTGATTGGAGACCTTGTGAGCCGTCAAAGCGCGTCCGGGGCGGATGAGACGCACCCGCTCATGCAGGTGCGTGAGCCGCGGTCCATCGGCCTGATCCTGTTCACGCCGGACCGCGGGCTGTGCGGCGGCCTGAACGCCAACCTCAGCCGGGCCGCGCTCCGTTTCGCCCTCGACCAGGGCCACCCCGTCTCCCATATCTCCGTGGGCAAAAAGGGCAACGACTTCTTCTCCCGCCGCGGCCGGGAGATTCGCGCGGAATTTCTGAACCTGGGCGATTTCCCTGATCCCGTCGCCACGTCCCCCATCGCGCGGATCGTGCTGGAGGACTATGAGGCGGAGCGGCTGGACCGCGTCTATATCGGCTATGCGGAGTTCGTTAACACCGCGGTGCAGATGCCGGTGATCCGGCAGCTTCTGCCGGTGGAGCCGCCGGAGGAACACGAGGGCGAGACGCTTGGCGACTATGAGTATGAGCCGGACGCGGCGACGGTGCTCGGCGGCCTCCTGCCGCGCTATGTGGAGATGCAGGTCTATCAGGCGTCCCTGGAGAACTCCGCGTCTGAGCAGTCCGCGCGCATGGTCGCCATGCGCGCCGCCACGGACGCGGCGGGTGAGATGATCGACGCGCTGACGCTGGAGTACAACAAGGCGCGTCAGGAGACCATTACCAAGGAACTGCTTGACCTGGTTGGCGGCGTTGCCGCGTTGGAGAAGGCCTGATCCATGCAGGACGTGGCCGCGCCCACCAGCGGCGCTAACACAGGCGCGCCGCCGCGCCTCACCGCCGTGGTGACGGACCTTGACGGCGTGCTCTGCGACACGGAGACCGTGCTGGTCTCCGCCGTCAATCGTTTCCTTGCGGAGGAGGGACACCCGCGCGCGCCGCTCACGTTTGAGGAGGCGCGCGCGCTGGCCGGGCTCGACAATGACTCCTGGTGGCGGCGCATAACGGACATGCGCGGCCTGACAACGCCTCTGGATGAGTACACGCGCCGCGTCGACGCCATTGCGCGCACGTTGTTCCCCACGCAGTTGGCCGCGGCGGACGGCGCGTTGGACCTCCTCGCGGACATTCGCCGGCGGGGAGCGCCGCTTGCCCTCGCGACGGCGGCGCGGCGTGAGTGGGCCGGACAGCGGCTGGAGATTCTGAACATCACGGACGCCTTTGATGTCATCGTCACCGGGGACATGGTGACCTCTCCCAAGCCGGATCCGGAGATCTATCTCACGGCCGCGCGCATGCTCGGCGTCGATCCGGCAACCACGCTGGCCATTGAGGACTCGCCGCCCGGCATCCGCGCCGCGCGCGACGCGGGCCTCTACACCATTGCCGTCCGCACGCCCTGGATGCGGAATGTCGATCAATCCTACGCGAACGTCATCGTGGACTCGCTGCGGGAGATTGACGTGAGCGCGCTCCTGACGAACGGGGGTACCGCATAATGACCACGCCCCACACTCCGGCGCGCGGCATCATCTTCGACTTCGACGGCGTGCTGATTGACAGCGAGCCCCTGTACCTGCGCTCCGTCAACGTCATTCTGGCGCGGTGCGGCGTGACGCAGTTGACTGCCGCCGAGTATCAGCAGTGGATCGGCTCCACGGCCAAACTGACGTGGGAGGCGCTGACGGAGAGCAAGAACCTGCCGGAGTCCGCGCAGGAGTATCAGGATCAGTATGAGGATGTCCTTGAAGGGGTGCTGCGGCATGAGCTGGCGCTGCGCCCGGAGGCGGAGGACCTGCTGAACGTCATTGAACGGCGCGGCATTCCCCGGGGGCTTGCGACGGCATCCCGCCGCAAGTGGATGACACTCAAGCTGGAGACGCTGCGGCTGACGAACTACTTTGACGCCGCCGTCTGCTCAACGGACGTGAGGCGCACAAAGCCGGAGCCGGACATCTATCTGCGCGCGGCGGAACTGATGGCGCTTGCGCCCGTGGACGTCATCGCAATCGAGGATTCGCCGGCGGGCATTCATTCAGCAAAGTCCGCAGGCATTCGGACAATCGGCCTGCGGACGGACATGACAACAGGACTGGACCTTTCGGAGGCGGATGAGATCATCCACAACCTCCATGAGTTTGACGTGGATCGCTACCTTGGAGAGGGGGCCGTCACGGCCCCGGCGCAGCAGGTGAGGTGAAGCAATGGCCAACGGACAGGTGGTGCAGGTCATCGGCACCGTTGTTGATGTGGAGTTTCCGCCCCAGGAGCTCCCGGACATCTACAACGGCTTGACGGTCGGCATGGACGGCGGAGAGCAGATCATACTGGAGGCGGAGCAGCACATTGGCAACAACTGGGTGCGCTGCCTGGCGATGGGGCCCACGGAGGGGCTTCAGCGCGGCGTGGAGGTGGCAGACACCGGCCGCCCCATTGCCGTGCCCGTAGGCCGCGCCTCCCTGGGGCGTCTCTTCAACGTGCTGGGCGAGCCGCTGGACGGTCTGGGCGACGTGGCGGCGGAGCAGACATGGCCGATACACCGCGAGCCGCCGCCCTTTGATGAGCAGGAGACCAGCACACAGATGCTGGAGACCGGGCTGAAGGTGATTGACCTGATCACACCGTTCACGCGGGGCGGGAAGATCGGCGCGTACGGCGGCGCGGGCGTCGGCAAAACCGTCGTCATCCTGGAGTTGATACGCAACATCGCAACGGAGCACGGCGGGTTCTCCGTCTTTGCCGGCGTGGGTGAGCGTTCCCGTGAGGGAAACGACCTGTGGCATGAGATGCGGGATTCCGGCGTGATTGACAAGATCGCCCTGGTCTTTGGGCAGATGAATGAGCCGCCCGGCGTCCGCGCGCGCATCGCGCTGACGGGCCTGACGATGGCGGAGTACTTCCGTGATGTTGAGGGGCAGGACGTCCTGATCTTCATCGACAACATCTATCGCTACATTCTGGCCGGCATGGAGGTCTCCGCCCTGCTGGGGCGGATGCCCTCCGCAGTGGGGTATCAGCCCACGCTGGCCACGGAGATGGGCGCGCTTGAGGAGCGGATCACCTCCACCAAGAAGGGCTCCATCACATCCTTCCAGGCCATTTACGTCCCGGCGGACGACTACACCGATCCGGGCGTGGCGACGACGTTCGGACACCTTGACGCCGTCATCGCGCTGGAGCGGTCCATCGCGGAACAGGGACTCTACCCCGCCGTTGACCCCCTCACGTCAAACAGCCGCATCCTGGACCCGCAGGTTGTCGGGCAGGAGCACTATGAGGTGGCGCGCGGCGTGCAGCAGGTGCTGCAGCGCTACAAGGACCTGCAGGACATCATCGCCATTCTCGGCTTTGAGGAGCTGTCAGACGATGACAAGTTGACGGTCTCCCGCGCGCGCAAGATTCAGCGTTTCCTCTCCCAGCCGATGTTTGTGGCGGAGGCGTTCACCGGCCAGGCGGGCAAGTACGTGCCCATCCGGGATACCGTACGCGGGTTCAAGGAAATCCTGGACGGCATGCACGATGAGCTTCCGGAGCAGGCCTTCTACATGGTCGGCGGCATCGAAGAGGCCGTGGAGCGCTCACGGGAGATGGCGGAGGCCTGAGTCATGCCGACGCACCTGCAGATCATCGCCCTGGACAGGATCGCCTATGAGGACGATGTGGACATCGTCGTCCTCCCCGGAGAGGAGGGGCAGTTGGGTGTCCTGCCGCGCCACGCCCGCATTGTGACGCTTTTGGAGCCGGGCGAGGTGCTGACGCGCAAGGCGGGTGAGGAGACGGCGTTGGTGATCAGCGGCGGCTTCGCGCAGATCGGCCCGGACCACGTCACAATCCTGTCCGATGCGGCGGAGTACGCAGAGGACATCGACATCGAGCGCGCGGAGGAGGCGCGTCGCCGCGCGCAGGAACGCATCGCGGACACTCGCACGACGACGGAGATGGATATGGCGCGGGCGGAATCGGCGCTGTTGCGGTCCATGGCCCGGATCAGAGTGGCGGAACGCGTCGCCGCGCGCCGTCGCCGCCAACCGCCCGGCCCCACGCAGCCACGCGGAGACGGCTAGGGCCGCAAAACCTGGCTGGCCAGGGCAGGCGCTAATGCGAGGCTTTGTCTAATGCCTGCACCAACTCATTTATGCCGTCTTCAATTGCGCATTCCCAGATTATAGTGACACGCCAACCCATTGTCTCCAAGATGTCTCTATGCGTCTGGTCGCGAGCGACGGTGCGGGCAATCTTTCGCTCCCAATAGTCCACATTTGAACCGGGCATACGTGAGTTCGAGCATCCATGCCAGTGCCACAGACATCCATTGACAAACACGGCAGTCCTATACTTCGGTAGGACAAGGTCTGGGCTGCCCGGCAAGGTAGCCTGATGCAGTCGGAAGCGCACCCCTTGTTTGTGCAATGCCCTACGCACGGCCATTTCAGGGGCCGTGTCCTTTGACCGCACACGCCGCATGACTGCGCTGCGCTGCGCCTTGGTAAGTGTGTCAGGCATGGAGCATTTCCCCCAGACGGAGCCCTGCGCTATTCGTCCCCTTCCGTGAGGTCGTGCAACCTTCTGCGGGCCAAATGCTCGAGTCTGCTTGCTTGGGTAAGGAGTGTTGCACGTAATCCGTGCTGAACGGCTCGCTGGCTAATCACTTCAGCCAGCTTGGCAATGGTGGATGCGCGTCGCGCAATTCGTAGATCAGGATGAAGGCGGCGAGAATACACGGGCTCGGGAACGATGCGATATCTGTAGGATTGGGGCAGGTCGATCACATCAGTTTGCGGAACCGCAACCTCGTTGAGCACGGCGGTAAAGGTCGACGCGTCGATGAGCCCCTTAAAAACAGTGTATTCCGCGGACGCTAGCAATCTCTTGACGCTCGCCTCACCGGACCTGCGTCCTTCCAACTCCCAGAACGGCCACATCTCCACATCCGCGACCTCGAAAGGATCCAGCACATTCATTGCGACTGCATCCGTCCTCTGGTTCGTCAGGTGGCGGCGAATCCGGACGCGCAGCCGTTCGGCAGTCTGCCCAACATATATTGGCTCGCTATCGTAGTCATAGAACGCGTAAATCCCAAATTGGGCGTCAGAGACCCTGCGTCCATCAGAGTCGACAGAATTGAGAGCCACCTCTAACTCCTGAAGGATGAGTGTAACTTCCTCGGGCGTATCGCCTCGCGAACTGCGGTTTGTCACGACATGAGTTCAGCCGCTGTAACTCAGGCTGCCAGCGTTGGTACTAGCTCTTGTTGCATTGGCTAGGAGAGTAGGCGACTAAAGTGATGCCGGGCAAGCCATTCTACCGCTGGCACACAAACTGCGTCTCCTAGCGCAAATCTAGCCTGCAGATCAGACGCTCTTCCCCAACGAAAGTCAGGCGCGCCCTGCAGGCGCGCGTATTCGCGCGCCGTCATCCAGCGGACACGCAATTCACCTTTGCCGCCCTCGACGACAGCCTGTTTACTCGAACCGCCGCGTGTCGTGCGCAGACAGCCACTGATATCATCACCGCGAATCTCCCATACAGCCTGCCCTCCCCGTGTCCTTCGGTATGAGGTGGCATGCATAATCTCCGGATGCTCCCGAAGTGCCTTGGCTCTCCTGAGATTGATGGCGCTCAGACTTGCTTCAAAATTGTTCTTGCGCTCTTCATCCCACCAGATTGAAGCATCCTTGTCGAAGGGTTCAAGGACATCTTCGATATTCTCACTGGCCTTATCAGGAGGCAGAGGGATCTGTGCCGGATATGATTGGATCAGGGGATGCTGCCGGAATAAACTCGTGGCCCAAACGGGCCGGAGAGGGGCAGTCGAACCCCAAAGATTCGATTCAATGGAGGCCGGCGCGCGGTCACACAGAATGAACATCCGTGGTCGACTCTGTGGAACGAATCGCCTGGCATCAAGATTCAGGATGTCGGACCAATACCCAAGGGCAGACAGGTATTCCAAGGTGCGAACCAGATCGCGACCTTCGTCAGACGAGGCAAAGCCGGTGACATTCTCAATGAGCAGCAACTGAGGCCTCCGATCGCCCATCTCGTCAATGATTCTAAGAAAATCACCAAGCAGGCCGGATTCTTTGCCCTTTAATCCTGCCCGAGTTCCCGCCAGCGAGACATCCGTGCAGGGGAATGAAGCTGTCGCAATGTCCACAGACGGGACATCATCACCAGTAAGCTCACGAATGTCTGCCAGAGCAAACTCGTCAAGACCAAAGTTCTCAGCGTACATCCGCTGCTTGACAGGGCTAATATCGTTGGCGAACGCAATCTGCACACCCACTCGCTCGAGGGCCATCCGAACCAGGCCTACACCGGCGAAAAACTCGGCTGCAGTGGCACTGGCTTGCCTATCCCTTATCCACACGCCACCCTCGCGCGCATCCGCTAACCAACTGGATATCCCAACACAAGCATAGCACAGGAGTTCCTAATATGTCCGCCCGGACTATCAGCGGCGGGAGTTTGACCGTCTGCCGCGCTTTCTCCGGGTCGCGGCGTCATCCTGCCCCGTGGAATCACGCAGATAGAACGTCATCGTCTGCAAAGCCTGGACGGGGTCGATGGTTCGGACGGTGACGCCCCTCGGCACGTGGGGCGTCATGGGCGCGTAGTTGAGGATGCCGCGGATGCCGGACGCGACAAGGCGGTTGACGACGTCCTGCGCCACATCGCCCGGCGTGGCGATGATGGCGATATCGATGCCCTCACTGCGGATGTAGCTCTCCATCTCGCTCGTCGGGCGGACGTGAACGGAATCGACGTCACTGCCGACGATGCGGGGATTGGCATCGAACGCGGCGCGGACGTGGAAGCCCTCCGGCGTCAGCCCCGGGTAGGTGATGATGGCGCGGCCGAGGCGGCCAACGCCGACGAGGACGACGGGCCAGGCATACTCAAGCCCCAGGATGCGCGTCAGATCGCTCAACAGGGCGGCCACGTCATAGCCGCGGCCCTGCTTGCCAAATCGCCCAAAGTAGCTGAGGTCCTTGCGGATCTGCGCCGGCGTCGCCCCCAGCGCCTCCCCCAACTCACGTGAACTGATGACTTCAACCCCGTCATCCAGCAGGATGCGCAGCGCGCGCAGGTAGTGCGGCAACCTGTCCACCACCACGGCCGGGATCTCAGACGGCATGCGCTCCTCACACGGCTCCCCTGTCACGCGCTCTGCACATGCGCGGCGCGTGGTGAACACGGGGCAAAGATGCTCAGATTCTAGGAATGGGTCATGTCCATCGTCAAGTCATCCACCATGACAACAGGACAGCGGAGGGAGGCGCACTGCCGGGCGCGGAGGCCGCCCTGTGTCGGCGGCTATGGCGTTGGGATCGGCGTCGGGGTGGGCGTGGGCGTGGCGGTTGGCGGCACGATAACGAACGGCACGGAGCGATCGCCGACGGTTGGCACGGGGATTGGGGAGGCATCGACGTGCGGGCCCGGCGTCGGCGTGCGGTTGGGCGGGGCGACCACGCCGGGGGCGGTGCGCTCAAGCGCGCCGAGGTCCGGGATCCAGACCGCCGCGGGCGCCGCCGGCAGGGTTTCCTCCTCATTCCGCGTCATGAACGCGCGGAAATAGTAGAAGTTGCCGGGCCGATAGATGGAGGTCTCCTCATGAAAGCCCGTTGACGGCGGCTTGGCCGCGACCTCCTCCCACGGCCCGTCCGGGCTGATGGACTGCTCAATCACAATCAGATCGACGCCGATGTCCTCATTCGGGGGGCTCCACCCCACGCGCACCACCTGCGTGCCGGGGATCATGCCGCCGCCCTCCAGCAGCAATGCCTCCAGCGCCAGGGTCTCCGATGGCGGCAGGGGCTGCCGGAAGAGACCGTCCATGACGGAGCATGCGCCCGACACCGCAACCGCCGCGATTGCCAATACCGCCATCAGGGCCGCTCTGACCATGTTGCCTGTCACTCGTTCCTCGCCTCCGTCCGTCCGCCGATGAAACGCGCCGCGCGCGTGCTACCAGTGTAGCGAAGCGGGAAAAGGAGTCGGCGGCATCGGGGCTAGCACCCTGTGCCGACGATAGCTTCGATTCCCTGCGCATTCTCACCGGCCAGGTTGGAGAGGCGCTCTCTGCGGCAAGTGCGCCGGCCTGTGGACGATAGCTCGGGATGCCGGCCGGCGTGTCATGGGCGATTGACGGATACGAACATTTATTCTATTCTCGCTCCCTGACACCGTACCCGGATCAGGAAACGACAGGAGGCATGACGCTGCCGTGGTCACTTCTCATCACCGTCGAGCACATGTTGACGGCGCTCCTCTCCCTTATCAATGCGGGCTACCTGCTCTCACAGCGCTGGGGCAGCCGCCGCTCCACCATCGGAGCGTGGGGGCTGGCCCTTCTCAGCATCGGCGTGGCGGCGCAGAGCGCGTTCATCAGCATGGCGCTGCTGCCGCGCAGCGATCCCATGCAGTGGCAGGAGGCGCGCAGCTGGTTTCTGGCGGGCATTCTCGCCCTGGCCGGCGCGCTCTTTCTGGCCGGCCTGATCATCTCCCGCATTCGCCGCTCCGGACGCTGATCAACGGACGTGACCGCGCGGAACGGAACAGGGGGGTGTGATGGCAACGCAGCCGATGATCCTCAAGGCGATTCGCCGCCCGGACGCGCGCAACCCCGGCCTTGCCGATCTCTCCGCTCTCGCCCTGATCTGGGGCGTGGTCCGGGCGATCAGCGAGACGCCGCCGGACGCGATCGACGTCCTGCTGAGTGAGCTGACCGCAACGCCAAAGCCGCGCAGGAAGCGCGCCGTCGCGTCATGAGCAAGGCAGCGCAAGCGCCCGCCGCAGCCGCGCCGCGCAGGAGGACGCGCGCCCCGCGCCGCTCCCACGCGGACAACTTCTATGAGCGCGCGCTGTCAGAGGCGGAGGCGGGATACCTGCGCGGCGCGGCAAACGTGCAGGGGCTTGATCAGGAAATCGCCGTCCTGCGCACCAAGATCCGCTCCGCCCTTGAGGAGCGCCCGGACGATGTCTCCCTGCTGATGAAGGGCATCGCCACCCTCTCCCGGACGCTCGCCGCCCGGCATCGTCTGGCGGACAAGGCGGAGAAAGACCTGTTTGACAACCTGATCGGCACGCTGCGCGGGCTGGGCGAACAGGTCTTCCCGGAACCGGGCGAGGGGACGGATCCATGAGCGGGCCCATGAACGGAGGCACCGTGCCCCGGTCGGCGTTCCGACGGTAGGGAGGTCGCGTCACATGGCGAATCATCGAGCGGAAGACCTGCGGGATGCCCTGCGACGGTTGGTGAGCCGCGTCATCGCCAATCACGGGCGGAAGACGCCCTCCGCCGCCAGCGAGACGCAGCCCCCGCCGGACCTGGAGCCGGCCAGCGCCTTTGAGGCCCTGCTGCGTCAGCAGATCCTCGCGCTTGAGCAGCAGCTGCAGGACCTGCGCGGCCGCATCAATGATCTGTTTCTGCTCATCGTGGGCGCAGTGGCGCTGCAGGCCGTCATGCGCATCGCGGGGTTCTAGCGTGTCCTTCGTGCCCGCGATGACGCCCCCGAGCGCGGCGGATGCGGCCCGGCGCGGCGCGTCCGCCGCCATGATCCGGCTGCGGCCCTATCAGTCGGAGGTGGCGAGAGCCGTTCTCGACTCCGTCATGCATCGGCGCGGACTGACCTTTACGGTGGAGATGGCGCGGCAGGCGGGCAAGAATGAACTCTCCGCCTACCTGCAAATGGTCCTGCTGCTGCGCAACGCCGCGCGCGGCGGCTCCATCGTCAAGGCCGCTCCCACGTTCCATCCGCAGGCGCTGATCTCCATTCAGCGCATCCTGAAACGGCTTGATGAGAATGGGCTTGGCCGCATCTCACGCCTGGAGAAGGGCAGCATCCTGCACGTTGGCCGCTGCCGGGCCGTCTACCTCAGCGCGCATCCAACGGCCAACGTCGTCGGCCAGACGGCGGACCTCCTGCTGGAGATCGATGAGGCGCAGGACGTCTCCCCGGACAAGTTCAATCGCGATTTTCGGCCAATGGCCGCCGCGCAGAATGCGACCACCGTGCTGTACGGGACCGCGTGGCGGGGAGACTCCCTCCTTGAACACGTGAAGGCGGCGGATCCGACCGGGACGGCTGACGGGGCGAGCGAGGCCGCCGGCGCGCGGCGGCATTTCCGGTTTGCCTGGCAGGACGTGGCGCGCCACAACCCGCCCTACGGCGCGTTTGTGGAGACGGAGCGTCAGCGGCTTGGCGAGGATCACCCGCTGTTTCGGACGCAGTACGACCTGCTGCCGCTGGATGAGACCACGCGCCTGTTCAACGCCGGCCAGCTCGCGCAGTTGCGGGGCGATCATCCACGGCAGGACGCGCCGCGTCCCGGCGCGGCGTACATCGCCGGGCTGGATCTCGCCGGCGCTCCCATCGCCATCTCCACCCCGGAGTGGGGCGCGTCAAGGGCCGTGGCGCGGGATGAGACCGTGCTGACCATTGGCGAGGCGGTCCCGGGCGCGGAGGGCGGGGAACCGCAGATCCGCGTCGTTCAGCATTACCACTGGCGGGGAGAGCCGCACGCCGCGCTCATGGACCAGCTTGCAGACCTGCTCAAAAACGTCTGGCGCGCGCGGCGCGTGGCAGTTGACGCCACGGGAATCGGGGAGCCGACGGCCGCCGCCCTGCGCCGGCAGATGGGGCAGGCCGTTCAGCCCGTGGTCTTCACGCAGCAGGCCAAGTCGAGACTTGGCTTTGAACTGCTGGCGCTTGTCAACGCCGGGCGTCTCCGACTCTACGCCCATGACCACTCACCGGAATCGACGGCCGTCCTGCATCAGACGCGCCACGCGCAGGCGGAGCACCACGCCAACCGCACGATGAACTTCTATGTGCCGGAACGGGAGGGGCACGACGACTTTCTGATCTCATTGGCGCTCCTCGCCCATGCGAGCGCGGGCGAGGGTGGCGCGCGCAGGGCCATCGGACGCCCGCGCCCGGGAGGCGCCTGACGGTATCGCCGAACCAACACTCCGCCGGAGCCACAAGGAACAGATATGACAGTAGTGAACTCACCCCAGCGTCAGAGGACACGGATGCCCGCAGAGCCTGACAGCGCAGTCCCCAGAAAGCCGAACCGCGTCGATCGCATTGAGATGGTGCTGTCCCAGCGGAGACGGCCCGGCGGGACGGACGCGCTGCCGGAGGATACCCCCTATGTGGACCGCGGCTGCGGGAACGGCTGCACCCGCTCCCTGGAGTGTCCGTTTCCCCGCTGCCGCTACGATGATCCGCCCGTGTCACGCAGTGAAACGCGCGTCCGGCGTGACGCGGCAATCCTGCGCGCGCGTGCGCAGGAGGGCCTGTCCGTGAGCGCCATCGCCAGACGATTCAACATCGGCACGCGCACCGTCTACCGCGCGCTGCAGCACGCGGTAGACGGTGCGCGTGCCG
>JAAXGS010000020.1:0-10622 GCA_012271225.1 Dehalococcoidia bacterium
GAGAGCATGTTCATCGATGTCGGCGCGGCGGACAGGGACGACGCGGAGCAGCGGCTTGGCATCCGCCCCGGTGACGCCGCCGCGCCGGACAGCCGATTCATGCCGCTGTCAGGCGGCGCGCTGTACATGGGCAAGGCGTGGGATGATCGCGCGGGGCTGGCGGCGCTTGTGGAGGTGGCGCGGGCGCTGCGTGAGAACAGCGAGCCGCCGCGCGTCACCATCTACCTTGTGGCAACGGCGCAGGAGGAGGTGGGCCTGCGCGGCGCGCGGACAAGCAGCTACCACGTCATGCCGGATGTGGGCTTGAATCTTGAGTCCGGCGTCGCGGGCGACTACCCCGGAATCACAAAGGATGAGGCGCAGGAGGAACTGGGCAAGGGGCCGACGATCTTCCTGCATGACAGTTCCATGATCCCCAACCTCCGCCTCCGCGATTTCATTGTCGATACGGCCGCCGATCTGGAAATCCCGCTGCAGTTCAATGTGCTGAGCGGATACGGCGAGGACGGCGCGGAGATGCAGCGGGCCGGCGTCGGCGCGCCGTCCATCAATATCGCCGTGCCGACGCGGTACCTGCACAGCCATAACGGCGTGATTCACCGCGATGACTTTGCCGCCGCCGTCCGGCTTGTTGGAGAGGTCGCGCTGCGGCTCACCCCGGAGACGGTGGCGCGGCTGGCCGATTTTGACTGACGGTCCACAGCGGCGGGGAGACGGGCGCCGTCGCAACGAGCATCCGTCAAGAGGGCTGGAGCACGGCGCTTCGAGAACTTGGGCGGGTGTATGAGGACGAAGTGAGGCACGAAGAGGGAGCGATGTACAGCCGTATCCGGCAAGGAGAGTCCCGTGACTGAAGCCTCCCCGACCCAAGAACTGGGACTGCTTGTCTCGCTCGTCGGAGCACTCATGACAGCCGTGGTCTTAATGTTGCTCGTCGGGGCGCTTGTTCTCGCGGCCTACGGGCTGGCTAAAGGCATCGTTGCGACTTGGCCCTTGCCGGTCATTCTGGCGCTGACGACGCTGGGCGTGTGGGTAGGGATGCTGGTGAACTTTTATGTGGGCATCGTTCTTGGGCTCTTCACGATCGTCGGAGCAAGTATGTACATTCGGGTGCGGAACAGCAGGCCTGCGCGGGTCCACTACATCAATAAGTTTGGACATGTCACGTGCGGAAACGGAGACGTGGGGACACGCGATGTTGAACGCGTTACGTGCGGGACGTGCGCAACTCAGTTCCGCACCAGCGGGGTGTGAGTGCACGAGGAGAGAGGAGATGGACACAGGCGCGCGCCCCGGATTTTGAGAACCGCGCCTATATCACGGAGACAATCTTGCCTTTCTGCAGGGCATGAACAGCGGGACGGTCGACCTGATCGCGACTGATCCTCCGTTCAGCAAGGACAAAGATTTCTGCGCAGTATCCGGGCCGTCGCACGTTGGAACAGGATGACGCGGAGATATTGACAAGGCGTCAAGTGAGGGGCATAGTAGGGCGTGGTATCCGGAACGAACGCGAGCACGCGGACCCGGTGAATGACTATCCCCCAGAAAGAGCGCGGCAATCGACGCTGTGACTGCGCGTCCATGCGCCGATTGACGGATGGCGAGCGAGGCGGACGTGATACGCTCCCTGACGCGGCTCAGCGGAGCGGCCCATTTGGGGATGCATGGCAAAGTACGTCTTTGTGACAGGCGGCGTCGTTAGTTCCATTGGCAAGGGCATCACCGCCGCCGCCATTGGCCGACTCTTCACCAGCCGCGGCATCAGGGTCGCGGTGCAGAAGCTGGATCCCTATCTGAACGTCGATCCGGGCACCATGTCCCCCTATCAACACGGTGAGGTTTTTGTTACGCAGGATGGCGCCGAGACTGATCTTGACCTTGGGCACTATGAGCGGTTTGTGGACACGGAGATGACGCGCGCGTCCAGCGTCACCGCCGGCCAGGTCTACTCATCCGTCCTGTCCCGTGAGCGGCGCGGCGATTTCCTGGGCGGAACCATTCAGGTGGTCCCGCACGTCACCAACTCCATCAAGAACCGCATGCGCCAGATCGCGCAGGAGTCCGGCGCGGAGGTCATCATCATTGAGGTCGGCGGAACTGTCGGCGATATCGAGAGCCAACCGTTCCTGGAGGCCATCCGCCAGGTGCGCAATGAGGTTGGCCGGGCCGATGCCGTCTTTGTGCACGTCACCTATCTGCCCTATCTCTACGCCACGGGCGAACTCAAGACCAAGCCCACGCAGCACTCCGTCCGGGAGCTTGCGCGCAGCGCCGGCATCCGTCCGGACGTCATCATCGCCCGCAGCGAGTTTGAGGCCACGCAGGAGATCATCGACAAAATCGCCCTGTTCTGTGATGTGGAGCCGCAGGCCGTCGTCCCCCTCTCCACGGTGGACACCATCTACCGTGTTCCGCTGCTGCTTGAAGAGCAGGGACTGGGGACATATATCCTCAGTCGGATGCAGCTCAGCAACTACGTCACAGCGGCGTCAGACCTGGATGACTGGCGCGCGCTGGTGCGGCGCTTTGAGGAGCCGAAGCCCCCGCTGACCGTTGGCATCGTCGGCAAGTACGTGGAGCTGCATGACGCCTATCTCTCCGTTAAAGAGGCGCTCTCACACGCCGGCCTGGCAATCGGCGTGGATATTAACGTGGAGTGGATCTCCGCGGAGGAGTTGGAGGAGCCCGGCTGGGAGGCGCGTCTTGAGCGCGTGCACGGCATCATTGTCCCCGGCGGGTTTGGCAGCCGCGGCATTGAGGGCATGATCCGCGCGGCGCGGTACGCGCGGGAGCAGCAGGTCCCGTATCTGGGCCTCTGTCTGGGCATGCAGATCATGGTTATTGAGTTCGCCCGGAACGCCGCCGGACTCGCGGGCGCAAACTCCACGGAGTTCGACGTTGAAACGCCCCATCCCGTCATCCATATCATGGAGGATCAGGAGAGCATCCGCGTGAAGGGCGGCACCATGCGCCTGGGCTCCTACCTCTGCCATCTCATCCCCGGCACCCGCGCCGCGCGCGCCTACGGTGAGCAGGAGTCCATTGTGGAGCGGCACCGGCACCGCTTTGAGGTCAACAACGCCTACCGCGCCGCGCTGGCCGATGCCGGCCTCGCCGTGTCCGGCCTCCACCGTGAGCGTGACCTTGTTGAAATTGCGGAGGTGCGCGACCATCCCCTGATGCTTGGAACGCAGTTCCATCCGGAGTTTCAGTCGCGCCCCACCCGGGCCCATCCGCTCTTTCGGGAGTTCGTGTCCGTCGCCGCCGGCATCCTCCGCGCCGGTGAGCAGACGCCGCTCCCCCTTGAGAATGACGAAGGCGTCGCGCGCCCCGCCGCCCCGCCCGCCGACGCGCCGGACCTTGTCGCGGCCACGGCCGCGGAGATGGACGCGCCGACCGTATCAACGCCCGCCCTGCGCGCCGGTTCCGGCTACTGATCGACGGCGCAGCGCGCTACAACCCCATCCCAATCAACCACCTCCACCCTTTCCGGAGCAGCAGACAACACAGGCGCAAGGGAGACACGGATTGCAGACCCAGGACATGGACACCCAGGACGATCGGCCACAGCAGCAGACCCGGCGCGGCATCGCGCGGCCCCCGCGCGCCGCGCCCCGCAGGGTTGCCGCCCCGGACACCCCGGGGGACGGGGACGCAGAGAGAGACGTCACCATCGCAGCGGCGATGATGGATGAGGCTGGCACAACGCCTCCGGACGCCGTCGACGCGGCCGTTGACGCCGCCGTGGAGCGCGTGATCAACGGCGCATCCGTCGACGCGCCCCATAACGTTCCCCCCCAGAACATTTCTGAGGATGATGACGCTTCCCCTCCGGCCCAGCGGCGCCTTGCCGCCCGCGCGCGGCCCGCAAACGGCAGCCGCGCGGCTGCCGCCCGCCCCCGGCCGGAGCAGCAGGGCAATGGTCAGGCGGCCATGCGGCAGCGGATGGAGAACAATAACAGGGGTGAGCGGCCGCAGAGGCCGCGCGCCGCGGCCCGCGTGGAGGACCCTGACCGGCGCGCCCTCTCAATGGAGGGATTGCCGGCGGAGCTCGCCCTCGTTGAAATCCCGCAGTTGGAGGCACTGAAACATGATCAGGCCACGGAGCTTGTCGAGATTCTGGGCCTTCCACCCGCCTCCGTCCTGCGGCGTGAGGACATGGTCCACCGCGCCATCCAGGCCCTGGGTGAGCGGGGCGGCGTCATCAACGCCAGCGGCATTTTGGAGATCACCGGTGAGGGCTACGGCTTCATCCGCCACAGCAACCTGCGCCACAACGTTAATGATGTCTACGTGGCGCAGTCACAGATCAGGCGATACGGCCTCCGCACGGGTGACTGGGTGACCGGGCAGGTGCGCTCCCCCAAGAGCGGGGAGAAGTACTACGGCCTGCTGCGCGTGGAGACCGTCACGGGGCAGGACCCGGAGGTCTCGCGGCGAAGGCCCGTCTTTGATCACCTGACGGCCCTCTTTCCGGACACCCTCTATGACCTGGAGACGGGGCAGAAGGCCACGGCGGCGCGGCTTTTGAACCTCATCGCGCCCATTGGGCTGGGGCAGCGCGCGCTGATCGTCTCCCCGCCCAAGGCCGGCAAGACCATCCTGCTCCATCAGATCGCGGACGCGCTCTCCACCCGCTATCCGCAGACGCACATCATGGCGGCGCTCATTGGAGAGCGGCCGGAGGAGGTCACGGACTGGCAGCGCACCGTCAAGGGCGCGGAGGTCATGGCCTCCACCTTTGATGAGCCGGTGGAGGAGCACACCCGCGTCGCGGAGATCGTCCTCGCGCGCGCCAAGCGCCTTGTGGAGGCTGGGCAGGACGTTGTCATCCTGCTTGACTCCATCACACGCCTTGCCCGCGCCTACAACATCGCCGCCCCCTCCAGCGGGCGCACGCTCTCCGGCGGCATGGACCCCGTGGCCCTGTACCCGCCCAAGCACTTCTTCGGCGCGGCGCGCAACACGGAGGAGGCCGGCACCCTGACCATCATCGCCACCTGTCTGGTGGACACCGGCTCCCGGCTGGATGACGTGATCTATGAGGAGTTCAAGGGCACCGGCAACATGGAGGTTCACCTGGACAGGCGGCTGGCGGAGCGCCGCGTCTATCCCGCCATTGACGTCCTCAAGTCCGGCACGCGGCGTGATGAGCGGCTCTATGACGCGCAGACCTACCGAGGCATCGTCACCCTGCGCCGCATGCTGGCCATGCTCTCAAACTCCAACCTCGATTCATCCGATGCCACGGAGCGGATCCTGGACCGCGTCTCCAAGACCAAAACCAACGCGGATTTCATCGCCACCCTTTCACGGGAAATCTGAGAGCGGCATGGGAGTGATGCGCCGTCCAATGGCCCGGCAATGCGCATATACGGTGATATGCGGGGCGCAAACGCAACATATGCCGCGCAGGACGGCTTGTTATCGCATGAAACCGATTTCAAACCACGTTCAAAAATGTCTGGGTGATGGACACGGAAAGCCTATTGACAGCGGTCAAAGAGTTCCCCTATAGTCCGTGCAGTGTCTACGCCCGGTGACGGGCGCGGGGTTCTTGTGGCGCGTGAGCGCGGATACGGGAGACCGAGTCAGTCGAGGGCACAGAAGGGTTGTATGGTGAAGGGGCGCAAGCCCTCAGGAGTACGGAGCCAGGCAGCAAGCCGGAGAAGCGCGGGAAAGTCAGCGCCCACAGGCCGTGAGAGAGAGGGAACGATCATCGCGCGGCGACCACAGGGACCCCTGACACCCACAAGCGGGGAGGAGCAGATGCACGCACGTGAACCGTGGCAATCCCGAAGCCCAACGGGGCAGGGGGTGATGAAACCAGCGGTTTCCTCTACACTCAGGACGTGGGGCCATGCGCCCAGATTGCAGAATGGAAGGGGGCTTCCTGTGAAGCGTAAAGCACTTGTTATCTTGACGGTCGCGATTCTGGCCTTCGCCATGATCCCGGCCATCGGGACCCAGGCCGCGACCGGCGATGTCAAAATCGTCACGCCGGCGGAACTCGCCAACCCCGTGAAGGCGACGGGCGAGTCGGACTTCGATGCCCTTGATGAAGTCCAGTTCGCATCCACGCAGAGCGGAGAGGAGGCCCACCTTGGGGACTCGACCAGCACGCTCTACATCGTCATTGAGGACGATGACAAGGACTCGAACCCTCTTGAGCCCGTAGAGGCATCCTTTACAGTTTCAGAAATGCTTCAAACGACGCTCGCAACGAGTAACTTGTCGCGCGTTTTCCTCTGTGTCGTTGCGGCGGAGGACGCGATGAATCGAGTGGTGGCGGATGCTAATACTTGCTCCGGAAGTGGCCCTCAGATCGCTGACAGAGACCTCCCGGACGGCTTGGATCAGAGCGACGTGGATATCGTTGTCAACGAAGTCGAGGGATCTCTAACGACTGTTCTCACGCACCTGACTCATGAATACATTGGCGTGAGCGTGTCCGCTCTGACGGGTGGTCCCGATACTATTGATGTCACTTACTCGACGTCCAAGCACGACACTCTCCTTGATGAGAACGGCGATTCACTCGTTGAGGTCATCAGTGATACGGGCACAACGATCCGGGTCATCGCCGATGAGAAGGACCCTGGCGAGTTTGCCGCATCAACCGCGCTCGGAATTGGCAGCGGGGATTTTGAGGCGGAAGAGTCTCTGGACTCCGGCGTCTTCATGGCACGCTTCGGCCTGATTGAGCAGGAATGGAAGGCCATGCTCACCGAGTGGGTCGAGAATGACGGCGGTGTTCGACAAACCACCGATAGTGACACAGTGACCACGCACGTAGTGGCGGCCGGAGACGACCCCGGAGAGGACCAGGCATTCGAGTTTGATCTCGGTGGGACGGGTGCACTGGCTGTGAATACTGAGCGGAAGCTGTTTGACGCAAGCACCGACGGCGCAGTGAACAGGCCGGACGTGAACGTGACCTACACAAATGCCTCAGGCAGCAATGCGGTCGAATCTTCTTGGTCACTGACGGAGAACAAAACCACCGGCGTGGTGACGATTAGAGTTGAGACCGACGGCCTCAGCATGGTCGGAGACACCATCGACGTTGGCTACAGGACGACTCCGACCGTCTCTGCCCTTAAGACAGAGATTGGAGCGCGGGAGACCAACCCGCAGGGAAGCGCTGATCCGGGCAATCCTTCCCCCAATGTGCCCTTGGACAATGCGTTTGATGATCTGTGCGCATCGAACACCCCTCCCTGTCAAGAGGCGCTGGACTTAGTCGCCGCCCTTGATGATGCCGCGAGGAATCTTGGAATTAATGATGCGGACGGAGCGTCGTTCCTGATCAACCGCCTGTTGGGCGTGGGTGACGGCGACGACATTCGCGTGCGGTACGATGATGCGACGTCCGGCGTCGGCATTCAGACGGCCAGGACGGTTGTCGATAGCGTGGCTCCGACGATCAGCGACTTTGACCCGGCGGACGACAGCTTCACGACGGATGACCGGTTCACTGCGACGTTCACAGTGACCGACACCGGTTCCGGGATCTTGGAGGACGCGGAAGAGAAGGAATTGGCGCGCGCGGGCAACGTCAAGTACATCGCCACGACCCTGTCCGCAGGGACACTGTCAGGGCTTAATCAAGACGACGACGTCGCTGACGGTTTCCTGTACGAGGTTGACGTCGATGTCAGAACCGAAGCCGACGCGGCAAGAGACGCCGTGGAGAACCTTACCGTCACCTTCGGCGTTGAGGCGTACGACATTGCCCTTAACAAGGCAACGGCAAACGTGACCTTCACAGTCGACGTGATCGATCCTGAGTTGCTGTTCGCGATCACAGGCTGGGGAGCGGAGTTTGACTCGTCCGTAGACAGGAGCAAGGCCGGCGACAAGCAGGGCGCGTACGTCCTGGTCGAGGATCAGCGTGATCGTATCGCCCTGGTGTTCAACGGCCCGGTCAATGGTGAAAGGATCCGGACCAGCGACATCGTCGTGACGGGACACACTGTCGTCGGCGTCACGTGGCTGAACAACCAGGACGCCAACGTCGTGGCGGTTGGCTCTGCCGACGTCAGCGGCACGGATGGCGACCTTGACTTCGACAAGGGCACGAGGAACACCAACCAGGCGGAGGACATCATCACGAACTCCACCTCCAGCGGCTTGGGCCTGTCTACAAATGCCATCAAACAGGACGCGAGGCACATCCTGTTCCTGCACCTGGACACAGACCTGGATACGGACGCGACCCCCCGGGTGGAGATTGACGGCGATGACCTCAGCGATCTGGCGGGGAACGAGAACCAGAGCGACCATCAGCGGAATGCGGCGGACCACCTGTTGCCGCGCTTCACCGTGACGGTTGAGGAGTCCCTGAGCAACGAGAGCCTTGACGTCATCATCGAGGCGTCGGAGGAGCTGCAGAGGGCGCCGACCGGCGAGATCCAGTCCACTGATGGCAGCACCGAGCGAACGCTGGACGTGAACACCGAAGGATCGGAGCAGTGGTCCGTGAACGAGGACCTGGACAGCCTGAACCTGAGTTCTACGACCGGCGTTTATGACGGCGTGTGGAATGTCGTCATCAGCGGCACGGATGATGCGGACAACGACGCGTCCGCGGCCGTGGCCAAGTGGGAGCTCGATACACAGGCGAACGACGGAGAGGCTCCGACTCGCGGCGGCGCGGTCGACGGCAAGGTCTCGCTGGAGACCAACGACGTCATCTTCCTCTCGTTGTCCTTTGATGATGAGGCGGATGAGTACACAGACGGCGGCGTCGGCGGCACGGACAGCGAGAAGTCCATCGCGCTGACCGAGATCGTCCTCGAGAACCTGGACAGCGACGGGAACGTGACCGGCTCGACGGAACTGGACACCAACGTGGCGCAGAGCTCCGACGGCGTGCGGCACGTGATCGCGCTGGCGGACGCGCCGATTGGCGATCACCGGCTGCAGATCGACTATGAGGACGTGGCCGGGAACTCGCCGAGCGATCCGTTCGCCTTCGCGTTCTCCGTGACTGCGCCGCAGCCCGTCAGCATCGATGTGAGTCCGGGCTGGACGCTGATCTCCGTCCCCGGGCGGCCGCAGGACATCTCCATCGGGAGTGTGCTGGGCAACTCGACGGTGAGCGAGGTGTGGAGCCTGAACAACGAGACGAAGATCTGGCAGTACGCGCAGAAGGACTCCGCCGGGGCCTGGACGGGCACGCTGACCCAGATCGTGGATGGCCGCGCGTACTTCGTCCGCAGCTCGACGTTTGATCCGATCAGCGTCCTGCTGGAGCGGTTCAGCCCGCGGCGCACCCCGCCGCAGTACGCGGTGACCCCCGGCTGGAACAGCATCGGCTACACGCCCGCGGGTGATGAGACCCACGTGCCGGTGGACGGCTACCTGAGCTCGCTCGGGACCAGCGGCTGGGGCATGATCCGGATGTGGAACGCGGACGCCACGCCGCCGCAGTACGAGACGTACTATAGCAGCGGGGTCATGACGGACGGGTTCCCGGATGACGAGCACGGCGTGGCTGTGGTGCAAGCCGGAAACGGCTACCTCCTCTTCGCCACGCGGAGCGGCGCGATCGGCGGATAGCCGCGCAACGCAGCCCTAACGGCGCCCGCCTGACGGCGGGCGCCCCGGAAGGCAAGGAAACGTGCCACGGGGGCAACCCCGTGGCACGTTCTCTTTTTGCGCGGAGTGTCCGTCTCATGCGACAGCCCCTTTCCCCTGCCACGTCCGCCGCGTCGCGGCGGACGTGGCAGGGGAAAGCCGCACGCGCTACCCTGTGATGTGAGCACTGACCATGACAACCATGAATGATCTTGTCGACCGCGCCCTGTCCGGCGATCTGAACGCCGCGCCCCGCATCCTGAGCCTGCTTGAGAAGGGAGACCCGCGCGCGGGGCAGATCATGGAGCGCGTGACGCCGCGCGCCGGACGCGCGCACCGCATCGGCATCACAGGGCCGCCGGGCGCGGGCAAAAGCACGCTGGTCGAGGCGATGACGGCGGAGTTCCGCAGACAGGGGCGAACCGTCGGTGTTCTGGTCGTCGATCCGTCCAGCCCGTTCACGGGCGGCGCGATCCTGGGCGATCGCGTCCGGATGCGGGATCACTTCCTTGATCCGGGCGTGTTCATTCGCAGCATGGCGACGCGCGGCGCGTCCGGCGGCCTGGCCGCCATCGCGCCCTCCGCCATGCGCGTGCTGGACGCCTGCGGCCTGGACATCGTCATCGCGGAAACGGCGGGCGTCGGCCAGACGGAGCTGGACATCATGAACGCGGTGGACAGCGTCGTTGTCACAGTCGTGCCGGAGGCCGGCGACGCGATTCAGACGATGAAGGCGGGGCTTCTGGAAATTGCGGACGTGTATGTAGTGAACAAGGCGGACCGCCCGGGCGCGAAGCGCATGGCGGCCGATCTGGAGATGACGGTTCACCTGGGCAGCCGCGACGCGGATTGGTGGGTGACGCCGGTGCTGCTGACGGAGGGCATCCGCGCCATTGGCGTGCGGGAACTGGTGGAGGCGCTGGGGCGGCACAGCGCGGCGCTGACGGAGTCCGGACGGCTGACGGCGCGGCGCGCGGCGCAGAGACGCGCGGAGTTTCAGACGGCGCTGCGGGAACAGCTGCTGCGCCGGGTCAACG
>JAAXGS010000020.1:10736-11721 GCA_012271225.1 Dehalococcoidia bacterium
GCCGCGGCGGACATGGTGCTGTCAGACGCGGCGCTTGTGGCGGACCTGCTGAACCTCCCGCCGCATGACGGCGCGGACTGACGAAACCCTGCGGGCGCGCGCCGGATCAGGCCGGCGCGCGGTCGCTACGGCGATACAAGGCGGCCCTCCGCGCCCAAGAAGCGGCCGATGTCCGCAGTCTCCCGCTCAAGCGCCTGCCGCATGGCGTCCCCGTTGAGCGCGGCGGGCGCTGCGCCGTTGCCGTCACTGTCCTCAAACGGCTCGACGGAGATTTCAATGACCCGCCCGGCTGAACGGCGAGTGAGGGTCCACCTGGCGACGGCCTCGCCATCGATGGTGACAATGGGACGAATCATGCCGCCGCCGGCGTTGACGCGTGAGGCGTGGCGGGGCGCGACGGCAAGATCGCGGCCCCGGTAGCCCAGCAGATAGGTGTCAAACGCGCCGAGCAGGCGGACGATGGGGGGCCGGGCATCGTCATAGACCTGCTCAAGGCGCGGCGTGGCCTGGCGTGCGATCCATGCGGCCTCTCCGGCGGCGGTGATCTCCACCAGTTCATCGCGGATGGCGTGCCAGCCGGAGCGGGCGTCACGCAGCGGCAATCCCGCCCAGGCGGCGAAATCGCGCGGCGCGGCGGGGCCGAATGCGTGAACGTGATAACGCGCAAGGTTGGCCAGCGCCTGCTCACGCGGGAGCTGTGGCCGGGCGGTGTCCGCGAGCCAGTCATCGGCGGCAACAAAGGTCTCCGTTCGGCCACCGAGAAGCGGCCCGTGGCACAGAAGTCCCATGAACCCGCCGGACCGGAGAACGTGCTGGAGGCCCTGGTCCTCAACAGGGATGCCGTGCGGCGCCAGACGCTCCGCAAGCTGTGGCCGCGTTAAAGGCCCCTCTGCGCGCAGAGCGTCTACGGTGAGGGAGACTGCCCTGTTCAGCGTGGCGTCATCAAGGCGCAGGGACAGCCGCCGGCCGCGGCCGGCCGCAAGGG
>JAAXGS010000021.1 GCA_012271225.1 Dehalococcoidia bacterium
CTTGGCCACTAGACGAACGCGCCATGCCCATCAACCCAATCGACAATCCCCTCATGTTGCCGCCGCTCGCGGTGACCGGGGCGCGTGGCTGTGCGCCTGCCAGATCGGTTATCGATTGCAGCCCGCGCTGGGCCGCGCCTGATCGATCGGTTGCCGATTGCTCCCCCACAGTGTAGCCCTCACAGGCGCGTCTGGCTAATGCGGTCTTGTCGATGCGGTGCTCCACGCTGATCGCAGCCCCGCGGGCGCGTCCGGCCAATGAATGAACACCACTCCATTCCGGCGCATCGTGCCTGTCAGGGGCGCCGGCGCATCGCGCCCGTTGGGAGCGCCGCCCCCGGCCGGCTAGACGGTCTGCGCCGCGCGTCGGACGGCCTCAATGAGCGCGGCCGCCGGGGGGGACAGCGCCCGCCCGCGCAGTGTGATGAGTCCGGCGCGATCCACCGTCAGAATATGCCCCAGAGGAACCATGCCCAGGGTGGCGGCATCCTCCGGCTCCGTCACGATCCGGGGAATCACGGAAACGCCGTGGCCAAGCCCCACGTAGCTCTTGATCAAATCCATGGAGTCCGCCTCCATGATGATGTCGAAGTCGAGCCCCTTTCGGCGGAACTCCGCCTCAACTGCGGACCGCGTGTAGGTGCCCGGCCCCATCATGATGAGGGGCCAGGGGGCGACCGGCTCAATGGACGTCAGCGGAAGCTGGTCCAACAGGGGGTGGTTCAGCGGCGTGATCAGCAGCCGCTCATACGGAAACAGCGCCTGAAAGTCGAGCGCGGGGTCCAGATCCACGCCCGGCACAATTCCCATGTCCACCTCGCCCTGTGAGACCAGCTCAATCACCTCAGAGCGGAGACGGGAGCGCAGGCGGAGGTGGACGGTGGGGTTGTCTCGGCGGAAGGCCTCAACGGCGCGGAGCAGGAAGTGTGACATGAGGTTGGCGGTTGCCGCGATGGTGACCGGCCCCTCGGTCTGCGCCTGCTGCGTGCTTGCGGCAAGGCCATCGATGCCCTCCACAAGCGGCGATGCCAGCTCGAACAGCTTCTCACCGGCCAGCGTGAGCCGGATGGGCCGCCGAACGCGGTCAAAGAGCGGCACACCCAACTCCTCCTCCAGCTTCCTGATGTGCGTGGACACCGTCGGCTGGCCGATGTCCAGGAGCTCCGCGGCACGTGAGATGCTGCGCAGCCGGGCCGCGACGGAGAAGCTGCGGAGTTCACGCACGTCCATGACTTGCCCTGCCTTCCTGCATCCTGCCCTCATTCTAACATCGTGAAAAGGGATAATAAATATCGTCTAATATCCCTTGATGCTATGGTGTCCGGTTGGCACTATGGATTGAGAAGAAAGAGAGCGAGAGAAGAGAGAGGAACAGAGATGCCACAGAGAACCAAGACGGATCGTCCACCCCAGCCCGCCCCCGTTGCCATCCGCCCCGTTCCGGCGTCCAACGCCGCGACTGAGGCCAGGGCCAGCGTCGACCGCATCGTCGCGCTGAACGCGAATCTGCTCGCGGCCGCGTAGGAGGCGAGCAGACCGCCGTGGCGACCCCACGGCGGCATTCATTGAAACATCCCACCCATCCACACCTCCTCCCCGAGAGAAGCTCCGCGCCCACGCGGGGCTTTTCTCTTTTTGCGGCGGCGTGAATCAGTCCGTCACGGCCCTCCGGACGGCCTCCGCGTCCAGCGGAACGTCGCGCTGATCCCCCGTCTCCAGCAGGCGGAGGGTGGCCGCGCCCCTGCCGATCTCATCGTCGCCCAGGATGAGCGCGTAGCGCGCGTCCGCCGTCCCTGCCGCGCGCAGTTGCGCGCGCAGACTCCGATGCCCGGTGGAGAGGGAGACGCTGAGACCCGCGCCGCGCAGCGCGGCGGACAGCCGCAGCGCATGGGTGTGGGCGGCCTGGCCAAGATAGACGATGTAGACATCCGGCTGCGGCGCCAGCCCCGCCGGAGGCGTCAGGCCGGCGCTGCGCAGATTCATGATGATGCGCTCAATGCCGGAGCCGAATCCGACGCCGGGTGTCGGCGGTCCGCCAAGCTGCGCGATGAGTCCGTCATAGCGCCCCCCCGCGCCCAGCGCCGTCTGTGACCCCTCCGCCTGGGGATGAACCTCAAAGACCGTCCGCGTGTAGTAATCGAGCCCGCGAACAAGCGTCGGGCTGATCCTGTAGGGAATCCCCCACAGATCCAGCACGGAGCGCAGCGTGTCAAAATGATCCGCGCAGTCCGCACACAGGCCCTCCGCCGGGGTCGGCGCGCCCTGAATGCTCGGTTGACATCGCTCCTGCTTGCAGTCCAAAAGGCGGAGCGGGTTCTTCTCATACCGCGTGTGGCAATCGTCACAGACGTCCGCCAGCCGGCCGGCGTAGTAGCCGCGCAGCGCGTCGAGATACCGGGGGCGGCAATCGGCGTCGCCAATGGAGTTCAGATGCAGGGTCAGGTTCCCCAGGCCCAGCTCCTCCAACAGGCTCCAGAGCAGGTGGATGACCTCCGCGTCGATCTCCGGGCTCGCGTCGCCGATGGCCTCCGCGCCAAACTGATAATGCTGCCGCAGCCGCCCGGACTGCGGCCGCTCATACCGAAAGATGGGCGTGATGTAGAACGCGCGCACGGGCTGCGGCAGCGTGCGCATGCCGTGCTGAATGTAGGCACGGCAGACGGGCGCGGTGCCCTCCGGCCGCAGGGTCAGCAGATCCTCCCCGCGATCCCGGAACGTGTACATCTCCTTTTCGACAATGTCCGTCCCCTCGCCGATGGTGCGCAGGAACAGGGCGGTCTCCTCAAGGACGGGCGTGTCGATCCGTCGAAAACCGAACCTGCGCGCGACGTCCTGCGCCGCGCCGCGCACCCAATCCCAGTACGGTTGATCGTCCGGCAGCGTATCGTTCGTGCCGCGCACGGTCTGGAATCGGCGTCTGTCCGCCCGATCGTCGGCTCCGGGCTGCCTGTTGGCGTCGACGGACATCGCGGCGGCGGGGCGGCCTAGACCCCGGCGATCTGATAGCCGCCGTCGATGGGCAGGACGTGACCGGTGATGCCGCTGGAGAGATCACTCAACAGAAACAGCGCCGCCTTGGCCACCTCATCATGCGTGATGTTGCGCTGCAGGGGTGAGCGCTCCGCCTGAATGCGTTTCATGTCCACATAGCCGTGAATGACGCGGGAGGAAAGCGTGTCCAGGGGGCCGGGAGACAGGGCGTTGACGCGGATGCCGCGCGGCCCTAGTTCATAGGCCAACTGCCGGACCTCATTCTCCAGCGCCGCCTTGGCCGTGCCCATGACGTTGTAGCCCGGAAACACGCGATCAGACGCCTGAAAGGTCAGCGTGACGATGGCGCTCCCCTCCGGCATGAGCGGCGCGGCGTAGCGCGCAACGGGGATCAGAGAGTACGCGCTGACCTCCAGCGCGATGCGGAATCCGTCCCGCCCCGTTCTGGAGAAATCGCCGCCCAGATCCTCCCGATTCGCAAACGCGATGCTGTGGGTGAGGATGTCCACGGATGCGCCGTCCGCCGCAATGCGCTCAAACGCCGCCTCCACATTCGCGTCATCCGAGACATCGCACTCGATGAGGGTGACGTTCTCCATATCGGCGGTCAGCTTCCGGATGCCCTCCGCCAGCCGCTCATTCTGATAGGTCAGGTAGAGACGCGCCCCCGCGCTGTGCAGGGCCTGCGCAATATGCCACGCAATGCTGCGGTGGTTCGCCACGCCAAGAATCACGCCGCTCTTGCCGCTGAGGTCAACTGAGTACATCTGGTTCCCCTGCCCCTGCGTCGCCCTTGCTTCTGTCCGTGCCGCGCGGCGTCACCCGTGCCCGCGCGCAGAGCCGCAGGCGAGGGGACGCTCGCTGCCCTATTGTAGCGCGGCGAACGCCCCTCATTCTGCGGCACAGTCGCTCTCCATGTCCCGAGCAGAAAGACCGGATACGCGCTGTGAGTCCACAGGGTATCGGGACTCTGCTCTGCCCCGCACGGACAGCGCCCGCCCGGCAGCGCCCACGGAGTGTTTTCTTGATGCCGCCCAGGGCTGTTACCACCCCGCCGTCTCAGGGGGGAGGCGCGTAGACAGCCTGACGCGCCGTGCCGCGCCGTGCTATAGTTTGTGCGCCGTTTCCCAACGGCGGCCGGGGTGAGGGATGACGCGGCGCGTTCCGCGCACAACGGCAGCATGGGGGGCGGTTGAAGACTCACAGCAGGATCGGGAGGTAGGAGATGACCGCAGAGAACACACAGCCGGAGATCATGTACACCACACCGGCGGAGCACGTCCGCCTGATCACCATGAACCGGCCGGAGACGCTCAATTCCCTGACGCTGGACGGCAACCGCGCCATGCTGAACTACGTGCGAGAGTTCCGCGATGATCCGGACGCGTGGGTGCTCATCCTGACCGGCGCCGGTGAGAGGTCGTTCTCCACCGGCCTGGACCTGCGCCGACAGGCGCAGCAGGACGCGGCGAGCGCGTCCGGGCAGGAGCCGCCCCCGCCGCCGCAGGTCCCGGATGAGGGCCTGCACTCCTATCCCAGCATTGAGGTCTTCAAGCCCGTCATTGCCGCCATCAACGGCTATGCCTTTGGCGGCGGGTCAGAGATGGCGCTCTGGGCGGACATTCGCATCATGTCTGAAAACGCGGAGATGGGCCTGCTGGAGCCCCGCCGCGGCCTGCTGTCCATCAGCGGCACCACGCGCATGTCCCGCTCCATCCCCATCGGCCTCGCCATGGAGCTCATCATCACGGGCCGGCGCTACAAGGCCCCGGACTGCTACCGCATGGGGCTGGTGAGCCAGGTTGTGCCGCAGGCGGAGTTGATGGACACCGCCGTCGCCATGGCGACGGAGATTGTGACGGAGTGCTCACCCATCGCGACGCGCGTCGCCAAGGAGCACATCGCCCGCACTCTGCACCTGCCCGTGCGTGAGGCGCTGCAGGTTCAGTCCCTGAACAGCACCCGCCTGCGCCAGCTCTCACCCAAGGACACCGCGGAGGGCCCGCGCGCGTTTACGGAGAAGCGCAAGCCGCAGTGGGTCGGCGGCTAGCCCAGCCGCAGGATCACTGCCCGTCCACCCCGCCACCGAGCCTCTTTCCACTTAGCCGGGGGCGGCCTCAAGGGGCAAAGGGGGTCTCCCGCCGCGTGTAACGCGGCGGGAGACCCTTCATTCACACGCAGCCTGACCCGCCGCCGCGCGATCTTGCGCCGGGAGAAGTGGCCGACGTCACACTACCCGCCTCGACGGAGCCGTTTGAAACGTGGGGCGCGCACACGGAGGCGGGCTAACTGAGCGGCGGGCCTGTGCCCGCCGGGCGAGCGGGCTCAGGAGCCGTCCCGTTGCTCCAGTTCCCTCAGGAAGTCCTCGACGTCCGGCGCGAGGGGCGGCGCATCCGCCTGGCCCACCTCGCCGATCTCCCCCTGCTGACTCCCCACCTCGGTGTCGTAGGCCTCCTCAAGCTGCTTGACCAGTGATCGGACGCGCGAATCGCGCTGCGCCATGCGCTCGATCTCCGCGTACTGCCGATCGCCGTCCTGCTCAATTCTGGTCAGGTCATCGATCGTGAAGCGGTAGATGGGCAAGAGCAGCTTCAGCAGCTTCTCCTGCCCTCGATGGTCCTCGTCAAGCCGCGCGTACGGCGGCAGTTGAATGAGCGCGGAGAGCGTATCCACGCCGCGTTTGACCAGCTCCTGCGTGGCGATGGCCATCATGCTGGTTGGCCCCTCATAGTTGGATGTGCGCACGCCCGCCCGGACCAGGATCGCCTGCACCTCGGGATCGGACGCCTGCCCGCTCGCCAGCAGCGGGCGTGTGTGCGGGGCGGAGCCGTACATTGCGCCCACCTGGCAATACCGGCGCACGTTCAAATGCTCCGCCAGCTCCAGAATGGACTCGACAAAGTCCTCCCCGTTCGCGTGCGGCTCCAGAATGTGCATGAAAATGTAGTCCTGGCCGCCGTCCCCCATGGCATAGCGGATGATGGTGTTCGGCACCTCGACGATGCGCTCTCCGCGGCGGCGGTACAGCATGGGACGATAGCGCGTGAGGTCATAGAACAGGCTTGGGCGCGCAAGGCGTCCCAACTCCCGCGCGTTGAACTGGGATTCAAGCGTTCCGAGAGCCAGCGTGCCCACGGAGCCAACGTCGATCCACGGCTGGAGAATGGCGAGTATGTGCGGATCACGCAGTTGGGGCACAGGCTCTTTCACTTCAAACGCGCCGATCCGCATCTTTCCTCCCCCTCGTCACTTCCGCTGTCCGATCTCGGCGTCGGACACCGGGCGGGAATGCGTCTATTATATGTCTCTCACCCGCTGAGTGCGCGGATGGCTCCCGGCGGTTCCCGCGCCCATCCCGGCCGGGGGATACATAGCCCATGAACGCCGATTCGACGCGGCAGAGCATCCTTGCCATCCTCGCGCACCCGGATGATGAGACCTTTCTCATCGGCGGCGCCCTTGCCCTCTACGCCCGGCGCGGGCATGACGTCCGCGTCCTCTACGGCCCCTTCGGCACGGATGCCGCAGGCCGCCCGCCCCCCCAACGAGCGGCGGAGCTCAGCGACGCCGCGCGTGCCCTCGGACTCACGGACTGGAGCTTCCTGTCTCCCATCGGCGATGACGGCCCCGCCCTGACGCAGGGAATCTTTGCAGAGTTGCGCTGGCTGCGCCCCCGGGTTGTCCTCACGTTTGACGCCACGGGGGCGACGGGCAACCCGGATCACATCGCCGTCGGCCGGGCCGCCCGGGACGCCGTGGACGCTCTCAACACGGCAACGGCGCCGGAGCCGCCCGTCCGCCTCTACGCCATCGTCTTTGGCCGCCGCCAGATGTCCATTGCGCTGCGTCTGGCGGCGCTGACGCGGCGCGCGGGCGGCGCTGCCCTTCGGGACGCCCTGCGCGTCGCGCAGACGACACAGCGCCCAACGACACGGATCGACGTGCGCGGCGTTCTGGCGCAGCGGAGAGAGGCGGCGCGATGCTACACCACCGCGCTGGCGGAGGGCGCGTGGTGGATGCGGCGATGGGAGCTGCTTTCACCGCGGCTGCGCGGCCTGATCGCCCCGCGGGAGGTCTACGCGCGGCTGATACCCCCGTTCCCGCCCGGCGCTCCGCCGGAGGCCGATTTCTTCGAAGGGACTCAGTAGGGCGCCAAGCCGCGCCCGCACCTGATCACGCTGCGACGCCCTGAAGGACGGGGATCGGCGCGGACAGCCTCTTCCGCGGAATGAGTCTTCCTAATCGGCGCCGCCGGCCGGGGCGGGCGCCAGCGGGCCCTCCGGTTCGCCAAGCGCCGCGTCCTGTTCATCGCCGTCAGGCGGCCCGCGCCGCTCACGCCGCAGAATGCGGTACACAACCGGGACGACGACGAGCGTCAGCACCGTGGATGTCATCAACCCGCCGATGATCACCGTCGCGAGCTCCGCGCCGATGATGCCGCCGGACTGACCCTCCTCAAGGGCGAGCGGCAGCAGAACGAAACTCGTCGTCAGGGCGGTCATCAGGATGGGGCGGATGCGCGCCTGTCCGCCCTGTACAAGAGCCTCCGGGATGCGCAGCCCCCGCGCGCGCAGTTGATCCACAAAGGCGATCAGCACCACCGCGTTCGTGACGACCAGGCCGATCAGCAGCAACAACCCCATCAATCCTGGCAGGCTCAGCGCCCGTCCGGTGATGAAGAGCGCAGTCACCGCGCCCGTGAAGGCCAGCGGCACGGCGATGAGGATAATCAGCGGTGTGATGAATGACCGCTGCGCGAAGAACATCACCAGGTACACCAGCACCGCGCCGATGCCCATGGCAACGATCATCTGCGTGAAGACTTCTTGAATGTCACTGAACACGCCACCGGTTTCCCGCTCCACACCCGGCGGCAGCCCCACCTCGTCGACGATGCGGTCGATCTCTGCGCTTACAGCGCGGGTGTCCTGCGCGGTGATGACACCGGAGATTGTCACCGTCCGACGTCCGTCAACGCGCGTGATGGGGATAGCCGCGCCGCCGAATGGTCCGGCGTCCGTGATCTCAATAGCGTCGGTACGGACGTTGATCACGCCGTCAAGTTCGGTGACGGGGCCGATGAGCCTGTCCGAGGCTTCGATGAGTCGGGCGTAGTCCTCGCCGATGAGCCGGACTTCAAGGGCGCCCGCGGGCGGGCCGCCGCCCTGTGCCTGCTCGATGAAGACCGTGCGCCCGGGGCCGGAAAAGTCGGCGCGGAGCCGATCCGCCATCTCTGCCGCGTCCGTATCCTCGGTCAGGCGGGCCGTTATGTTGACTGTCGTCAGTCCCGCGCCTGGTCCGCCGAATCCGAATCCGCCCCCAACCTGGGAGGTGTATGCCTCAATCTCTCCGCCAAGCCGCAGCTCCTCAAGGCGCGCCTCTGCCTCATCCAGATAATTGACAACGACGTCCGCGCTCGTCGTGGGCGGCGCGTCTATCTCAATGCTCAGGACGTTCTGCACACTCCCCGGCAGGAAACCGATGGGGATGTTGGCGAGAAGGGACATGCTGCCGACAAAGAGGACAATTGCGCCGATGATCGTGTACAGCCTGTGCCCCAGCGCCCACGTGATCAGCGGCGTGTAGAAGCGAACGATGCGGCGTGAGAGCAATTCTTCTGCCGTGTCCGATGCGTGCCGATTGATAACCAGGCTGGCCAGGACCGGGACGACTGTCAGCGCGACGACGAGCGAGGCGAGCAGCGCGTAGGTAATAACCAGCGCGAACGGCAGGAAGAACGCACTGACGATGCCACCGATGAATCCCAACGGAGCGAAGACGGCAATCGTCGTCAGCGTGGCGATTGTGATGGGGAGAGCCACTTCCTTCGTGCCCTCAAACGCGGCGTGAAGCCGATCCTCGCCGTCCTGGATATGCCGATAGATGTTCTCCATGACGACGATGGAGTCATCCACGACGCGCCCTGCGGAGATGGCAAGACCGCCAAGGGTGATGAGGTTGAGGCTCATCCCCTGCACGTTCATGACAATGATGCCAATGAGGAGGCTCGCGGGAATCGAGATGCCCGTAACAAAGGTGGGGCGGACGCTCAGCAGGAATCCCAGGATCACCAGGATGGCGAGAACCGCGCCAAGCGCCACCTCCCTGCCCAGAGAATCGATGGAATCCTGGATCTCCGGTCCCTGGTTGGAGACCTCTGTGAACTGAACGTCTGTCGATAGTCCCGCCCTGATATCCTCCAACTCAGCGAGCGCGGCGTTGACCACCTCAACCGTGTTGTCATCGGCGCCCTTGATCACATCGATGGTCAGGCTCGGTTGCCCGTTCGTTCGGCTAATGACGCCCTGGCCGCCCGCATTGGGAGGAATGTCCGCGCTATCGACACCGGGAACCTCACGCAGGCGCGGGAGAATGTCGCTCTCGACGAGCGGCTTGAGTTCGTCCGGCGGCAACCCGCTCCGCACCGACACCTGCAGCACCGGGAACTGTTCGAAATTCAGTCGCCCAACGTTCGGCTCAGCAACGGCCGGAGGCAATTGCAGTTGATCAACCTGACCTTGCACGATCTCCTCGATCGCTGCCGTATCCGTCCCGAACTCAAACTCGGCAAAGACGACGGACAAATTGAGGGAGGAGGTGGACTGTACAAGGTTCACATCCTCCTGCTCCTGCAAAATGCGCTCCACCGGAATCGTTACATCCTCGAGAACCGTCTCCGGCGTCGCTCCCGGGTAAAACGTGATGACAGTGACCAGCGGAAAGTCCACCGACGGCAGGAACTCCACCTGCAGACGGGTGTATGACCAGACCCCCGTCGCGATCAGTGCGACGAGAAGCAGGATGGTGACGACGCGCGCGCGCAGGGCAAGGCGGGTCAGGAACATGTCAGCAGGACTCCTCCAATACGTATGTCAAAGTACAAAACGAACCGGTGCGATCCGGGGAAAGGGCGGGGGCTTTGACGGAGGGAATGGGGATCAGAACCCGATGCGGCGCTCCGTGAGCATGCGCTGAACCGTGATGCCGATCTGTCCGGGGCTGTCCGCCACGTAACAGCCGGCGTCGCGCAGGGCATCCTTCTTTGCCTCCGCGGTTGCCGCCGTTCCCGTAATGATCGCCCCGGCGTGGCCCATCCGCCGTCCCGGCGGGGCCGTCGCCCCCGCGATGAATCCGGTCACCGGCTTGCTCATGTGATCTCTGATGTAGTCCGCCGCCTCCTGCTCCGCCGTCCCGCCAATCTCGCCGATGAGCACAACGGCGTCCGTCTCAGGATCGTTCTCAAACAACTCCAGCACATCACGGTGGCGCAGGCCGATGATCGGGTCGCCGCCAACGCCCACGCACGTGGATTGGCCAATGCCGAGCGCCGTCAGCTGTGAGACCGCCTCATAGGTCAGCGTGCCGGAGCGGGACACGATGCCGATCCGGCCCTCCTGATGAATGTTGCCCGGAATGATGCCCACCTTCTGCCGCTCTCTGACGGAGGTCAGGCCCGGGCAGTTGGGCCCGATGAGACGCACGCCCGTCTTGGTCAGATACTGCGCCACCTGCGCCATGTCCAGAGTGGGCAGGCCGTCCGTGATGCACACAATCAACTCGACACCGCCCTCGGCAGCCTCAAGCAGGGCGTCCGTCGCGAACGCGGCGGGCACGAAGATGAGGGAGACGTTGGCGCCCGCCTGCTCCACCGCTTCTTTGACGGAGTCATACATGGGGCGGTCAATGTGCGTCGTCCCGCCCCGCCCCGGCGTCACGCCGGCCACCACGTTTGTGCCGTAGGCAATGCAGCGCTCCGTCTGAAACGTCCCCTCGCGCCCGCTCATCCCCTGAACCAGCACGCGCGTGTCCTCGCCAACAAGAATGCTCATTAACAGTCTCTCCTCAGCCGCAGTCCGCTCATGGACCCCGTGATTGTTTGCTCTCTACCGACGTTGTTGGGCTTGGCCGCGGTCAGCCGATCTCCGCCACCTTGGCCGCGGCGTCGTTCAGATCGGCGGCCACGGCGACGAGAATGCCGGAGCTGTTCAGAATCTCCGCGCCCTCATCGGCGTTCGTCCCCGTCATCCGCACGATGATCGGCGCCTTCACGTCCACCTCACGGTAGGCGGAGACGATCCCGTTCGCAACCACATCACATCGCAGGATGCCGCCAAAGACGTTGATCAGAACCTTCTTCACGTCCGGATCAGAGACGATGATCTTAAAAGCCTCCGCGACCTGCTCCTCGCTGCCGCCGCCGCCCACGTCCAGGAAGTTGGCTGGCGCGTGCCCCACCTGGGAGATGACGTCCATCGTCGCCATCGCAAGCCCCGCGCCGTTCACCATGCAGCCCACGTCTCCGTCCAGCTTCACGTACTGCACGCCCCTTTCATTGGCCACGCGCTCCAGCGGGTCCTCCTGTTCCGCGTCACGCAGGTCCAGCAGGTCCCGATGGCGGAAGTGCGCGTTCTCATCCGTGTTGATCTTGCCGTCCGCGGCCAGCAGCGCTCCCTCGCCGGTGACGACCAGCGGGTTGATCTCAATCATGGAGAGGTCCTTCTCGCTGAACGCGCGGATCAGGCCGCCAAGCAGCGCGCCGAAGGCGCGCCCCTGCGCCGCGTCCAGCCCGAGAGCCGCGGCCACGCGCCGCCCGATGAACGGCTGATAGCCGATGAGCGGGTCAATATGCACCTGCGTGATCTTCTCCGGGGAATGCTCCGCAATCTCCTCGATCTCCATGCCGCCCGCGGCGGAGGCGATGATGACCGGCGCCTTTGCCGCGCCGTCCACCGTGACGCTCAGATACAGCTCCTGCGCGATGTCGACGGGTTCCTCAACAAGGACAGTGTTCACAGGCACGCCCTGAGGACCCGTCTGCGCCGTGACGAGGTTGCCGCCGAGGAGCCCCCGGGCGAACTCCGCCGCCTCATCCGGGCCGGACACCACCCGCACGCCGCCCGCCTTGCCGCGCCCGCCCGCGTGGACCTGCGCCTTGACGACGGCCCGGCCGCCGAGCTCCTGCGCGATGGCTCCCGCCTCCTCTGGCGTGGCGGCCACGCGCCCGTTCGGCACGGCAACGCCGAATGACCGCAGAATCTCCTTCGCCTGATACTCATGTATCTTCATCTGATCGCGCTCCTCATCGTGACTGTGATTGCGGCCCCACAGGCTCCCCATGTGTTCAGGTCGCACGTTGATTGTCGCACACCCTCGCCGCCCTGCGGCGCGTGCCTGTTCCCCACGCTACGATACCGCCATCCTCTGAAAAGCCCGCCCGCCGCGGCGCGCGTGGCTCGTTCCCAACAGAGCCGGGATCTTCCCAGAACGGCGGACGATGCGGCGGGCGCGTCCCGTGCTCACGATGATGCGGGACGCGCGGCGGAGGGGGCGGGATTCGAACCCGCGTTCCGGGGTTACCGGAAAGCTGTTTTCAAGACAGCCGCCTTCGTCCGCTCGGCCACCCCTCCGCGATATGCGCAAAGCGCCATATCAGTATTGGAACGTGGGGATGGGGGGTCAAGGCGGGGGTAAGAGAATCGCGGCCCATGCAACGCCTTTCGTCCAACACTCAGCTCATCTACCGCACGCAATGCTCCTCAATGGTGGAATTAGCGTATGGGGGTTGACACTGCGCAGCAGGTATGAAATATAGGGGCTGTTTGTGAGAATGCTCTATAGGAAGGAGGTTGACGCAATGAGGAGAACGAAGCTCGCGTCCGGTCATTGGCAATTGCGCTCATGGTGATGGCTTTGGCGCCAGCGGTTGCTTCTGCCAAAGCGGACCGTTCGGGGTCTGGACCATTCTGGTGTAGCTAGATAATCATGACCCGCGGCATTCGTTTTATCGGGAAGCGTGAACGTCCGAACCGACCACCTCCGGCGCCCGCGAGAACGCTTGAGAGTATCGTTCAGGAGGCGACATTCGCTACATTCGGGTTGGATGTTGAGCCGGACCTTGCAGTTCTCGATTCGTATGGCGACGGCAGAGGGGGCGGCACAGTTAACACAGTCCGGGTCGGGTATCGCTGGCTGCACGGTGAACCGATGAAGGCCCTCGTCACGAGCACAACCCGTGACTGCGTTCCTGCCGGTCCGTTCGCAACTGCGGTGGTGGAACGAGCGCTCACATTTATGGTTGCTGAGTTGGGGCCGGCCCCAACACGGGCGATCCGCCTCTCCGCGCGGCCCGGCGAGAACGTCGAGATAGCAGGGGAAGCTCGCTCAGTGGATCTGTTGAGCAGCGAAGGACCGGGCGAGCGTTATGATGTCGCTCGGTTCGTCATCGACAACACGGCTGTTGAGGTCGCGCTCGCCTGCCTGGGGAATTCCGGCAGCCGATTGGGCGAAGTCTTCCCCCTGCTTCGGCGGCTTAACTAGGGAGTACCGGCCACCGGCTCTCGTGGTTTTCTTGCAGCGAGAACTAGCAGGCCGCCGATGGCCCAGAACGCGGCCAACATCACGAACGGCATGTCGTAGTTGCCGAACCACTGCCACATGAGGCCAGCGGCGAACGGGCTGGCCGCGCCCGCAACGTTCGCCATGGGTGTCAGCATTCCCCGGATCGCGCCCATATTCGCGCTCCCAAAGTATTGGGCCAGCGCGACATTGACCATCGGGATAAACCCGCCCATCGTGAAGCCGTACAGCACGGCGTAGGCAAGAACCACCTCGCGGCCCGCGCCAACCACGAGAAGCAGCAGGCATGCGCCGGTTGGAATCATTGCGGCGGACAGAGCCAGCCGGGCGCCGAATCGCTCAGCCAGGAAACCGTAGAACAGCTTGCTCACCAACGCCGCCCCGGCGAGCACGGTGGCAGCGACTGCCGCCTCTGCCACGCTGAGGCCCTTGTCCTGCATATAGGCCACCTGGTGGAAGAGCACGCCAAACAGCCCGGCCTGTCCAAGCGCCTGCGCGGCCGCCATGGCCCAGAACGCCGCCGTTCCCAACGCCTCGCGCGGCGTCCACGGATACTCAACCTGTTGAGCGGCGGCCTGCTCCGGAACCGGGGAACTGTCGTCAGAGGCTTCCTGAGGCGTGCCGTCGGGAATCAGACCGACGTCGCCCGGTTGGCGTCGCAGCAGGAGAAGCGCGGCAGGCGTGAGGATCACGATGACGCCGACGCCCAACACAACCCATGCTCCACGCCATCCAATAGCCTCGATGAGGATGCCCGCAATTGGCGCAACGACAAATCCGCCGATGGATATGCCGATGCTGCTGATCGCGAAGACGCGGCCTCGCATCCGAATGAACCACTTGGCAAGGATCGCCGCGCCAAGAAGCTGCCAGTTCATGGTGGTGGCAACGACGCCGAATGCAATGCCAAACAGGAGGTAGAACTGCCACATCGCTTCGACGAACGACGTGGCAACAAGAGCGAGCCCGGCTATGATGCTGCCGATTGTGACGACAACTCGCGCTCCTTCACGCTTGTCCAGCATGATGCCGATCAGTGGGAGAACAGGGATTGCGGCGAGGCGGAACAGAGCGACCGCCGAGAACTCGGCGCGGGACACGCCAAGAGCCTCACTCATCGGCACAACGAAGAATGAAATGCCGTAGCCGGCGATCCCCGCTGTGAGCATGTTGCTGGTGAACGTGATGCCGAGGATGACCCACCCGTAGAAAAACGGGGATCGTCGCACCAGGAGCGGGACGCGCCGTCCCTCAGCAAGGTTCCCGAAAGTCAACTACGGCTCTTTTCCGGCGCCCACGGCGCTTTGGGTTCTGAGGCCAGCAGCACGATGACGCCGCCAAAGAACCAGCCCGCGCCCAGCAGCACGAACGCAAGGTCATAGTTGCCCAGCCACTGCCACATCCAGCCCACGGCAAACGGGCTCCCCGCCGCCACGATGTTCGCCGCCGGCGTCACCGCGCCGCGTATCGCCCCCATATGCTGCCGCCCAAAGTACTGCGCCAGCGCCACGTTCATCAACGGCATGAACCCGCCCATCGTCAGGCCGTGCGTCACCGCATAGACCAGCAGCATCTCCCTGCCGCCGCCAACCACAAGCAGCAGGACGGACAGCCCCGCGGGCATCATGGAGAGCGGCAGAACCCACCGCACGTGCACACGCTCAACNNAACAGGATCGGCATGAGCGAGGTGAGCGCGAGCGTCTGCGCGGCCAGCAGCGCCCAATAGGCCGGCGTCCGCGCCGCCTCCCGCACCGTCCACGGGTACTCATACGGCTCTCCGTCCGTTTCCAACTCGGCGGCATCCCCCTTCGCGCCGTCCGCGCCCGCGCCGTTCGATGTGATCCCGTCCGGCGTCAGGCCAACGTCGCTCGGCTGCCTGCGCATCAGCAGCGCCGCCGCGGGGGCAATGGCGATGATCATCCCGATGCCCAGAATGGCCCATGCGCCGCGCCAGCCCACGCCGGAGACCAGCTGGCCGGCGATGGGCGCGATGACAAATCCGCCGCCGGAGATGCCAATGGCGCTGATGGCCATGACGCGCGCCCGCCGCCGCACAAACCACTTGGCGAGAACCGCCGGGCCCACAAGCTGCCCGCCCATCGCCATCATCGCGATGCCAAAGACGATGCCGAACGTGGCGTAGAACTGCCACATCGACTGCACCAGTGAGGAGGCGATGAGCGCAAGCCCCGCGCAGACGCTCCCAATGGTGATGACCAGCCGCGGCCCCTCTCTCCGGTCCGCCAGGATGCCAAGCAGGGGCACAATCGGAATCGCGGCAAGCCGAAACAGCGTGATGGAGGAGAACTCCTGCCTGGTGACGCCCAGCGCCTCACTCATCGGCACAACAAAGAACGAGAGGCCGTACCCGCTGATACCAGCCGTGATCATGCTTGTGGTGAACGTCAGCCCAACAATCACCCAGCCATAGAAGAACGGCACGCGGCGGACAAGCGGCGGAGTCGCCGCGGGTTTACGCGGGGCCGGAGCGGTGACTGCCATGCGCGTGCTGACGTGCGGCCGGGGCGCCCGCGCGTCAACTCTCCTGCACGGACTCAATCAGGCGGGTGAGGCCGTCCTTGGCGTCCGCGAACAGCATGGACGTTTTCTCATTGTAGAAGAGCGGGTTATCGATCCCCGCGAACCCCGGGCTCATGGAGCGCTTGAGCACGATGACGTTCCGCGCGTGATCCACGTTCAGGATCGGCATGCCGTAGATGGGGCTGTCCGCCTGCTCGCGCGCGGAGGGGTTGGTCACATCGTTCGCCCCCACAACGATGGCCACGTCCGTCCCTGCGAACTCATCATTGATCTGATCCAGGTCATAGAGGCGGTCATACGGCACGTCCACCTCAGCGAGGAGCACGTTCATGTGGCCGGGCATCCGTCCGGCCACGGGGTGGATGGCGTAGCGCACGTCGACCCCGCGCTCTTCGAGTAAGTCCGCCAGGTCCCGCACCTGCCGCTGGGCCTGCGCCACGGCCAGGCCGTACCCGGGCACGATGATCACGGACTGCGCATAGGCCAGCAGGATGCCCAGGTCCTCCGGGGAGCCCTCACGCACCGCCGCGCCCGCCGCCACGCCGCTCATTCCCACGCCCCCGCCGCCCGCGCCAAACGCCCCAAACATCACGTTTGCCAGGGAGCGATGCATGGCCCGGGTCATGATCTGCGTCAGAATGAACCCCGCCGCGCCGACCAGCGCGCCCGCGATGATCAGGATCGGATTGCCGATGACGAACCCCGCCGCGGCCGCCGCCAGCCCGGAGTAGGAGTTCAGCAGCGAGATCACGACGGGCATGTCCGCTCCGCCAATGGGCAGGACAAGAATGACGCCCAACGCCAGGCACAGGGCAATCATCGCCAGAAAGAGAAGGGGCGACGCCTCGAGAACAATCTGTGTGACGGCAAGCGCGCCGATCACCGCGAACAGGGCGACGCTGACGAGGTTCTGCGCGGGGAGGCGCACGGCGCGGGAGACGATGACCTCCTGCAGCTTGCCTGTCGCCACGGCGCTGCCGGAGAACGTCACCGCGCCGATGAGCACGCCAAGCATGATGGTCACCGAGGTCTCGAGCCCCATTTCCACGCTGCCGGCCCGCAGCCGAAAGTACTCGGAAACGGCGATCAGGGCGGACGCCGCGCCGCCAAAGCCGTTGAAGACGGCCACCATCTGCGGCATGGCCGTCATCTTCACCTGCCGCGCGACGACTGCGCCCAGCGCGCCGCCAATCAGCACGCCGGCGACAATGGCCGGATAGCTGACGATCTCCTCACTGATGAGCGTGACGATGATGGCCAGCAGCATCCCGCTCGCGGCGAGCGTGTTGCCCATCCGCGCCGTGGCGGGCGAGCCCATCCGGCGCAGCCCAAAAATGAACAGCGCCGCGGAGATCAGGTACGCGGACGTGATGATGATGTCGCGGTCAAGCGTCACGGCGTCGGCGTCCTCTCACGTCCGCGCCGGAACATGCGCAGCATGCGGTCCGTCACAAGAAACCCGCCCACCACGTTGATCGTCGCAAGGATGACCGCCGCCACGCCCAGCGCCGTGGTGAGCGCCCCCTCGCCGGACCCCGCGATGAGCAGCGCGCCGATGATCGTGATGCCGGAGATGGCGTTCGCGCCGGACATCAGCGGCGTGTGCAGTGTGGGCGGCACCTTGGTGATCACCTCAAAGCCCACGAAACCCGCGAGCGCGAAGATGTAGATCGCAATGAGCAGCCCACCATCCAGCATCCTGTCAGTCCTCCTGTGTTTTCATCACGGCGGCGCTCATCACGCCGCGCCAATGGCCTCACGCGCGGCGGCGTGAGTCACCTCGCCCCCGTGCGTGATCAGGGAATCCCGCAGAATCTCATCATCCCTGTCCAGAACAATCTCGCCGTCCCTGATGAGCAGGTCAAGAAAGCTCTGAGCGTTGCGTGAGAACATCAGGCTGGCGTGCACGGGCATGGAGGACGGCACGTTGATAGGGCCGTTGATGATAACGCCCTGATGGACAATCGTCTCGCCGGGCGCGGTGAGCTCGCAGTTGCCGCCCGTCTCCGCGGCCAGATCGATGATGACGGAGCCGGGCTGCATGTCCTCCACCATCTCACGTGTGACAAGCCGGGGCGCGGGTCTGCCGGGCACCAGGGCGGTGGTGATGACAAAATCGGACGCGCCGACGTGTCTGTGAACCAACTCCTGCGCCCGCGCCCGCTCATCCGCCGTCTGTTCCCGCGCGTAGCCGCCCGCCGTCTCCGTCTGCGCCCGCTGCAGCTCCTCATCCTCGATGAATGTTGCGCCCAGGCTCTGCACCTGCTCCTTCACGGCGGGGCGCACGTCAAACGCGGACATCACTGCGCCCAGCCGCCGCCCTGTGGCGATGGCCTGCAGCCCCGCCACGCCCGCGCCCAGCACCAGGCCGCGCGCGGGCGGCATCGTTCCCGCCGCCGTCGTCATCATCGGCAGATGCTTGCCGAGTGTGTCCGCGGCCATGACGGCGGCCTTGTATCCCGCAAGGGACGCCTGTGAGGACAGCACGTCCATCGGCTGCGCGCGGGCGATGCGGGGGATCGCATCCAGGCTGAAGGCCGTGACGCCGCGTTCGGCAAGCGCGCTGACCAGCTCAGGGCTGGTCAGCGGCTGCAACACGGCAATGAGGACCTGCCCGGCGCGGAGCGACTCTATTTCCGCCGGAGACGGCGCGGCCACCTTGAGGAGAATATCCGCATCGGCGTAGACGGCGGCCGCGTCCGGCGCAATCTGCGCGCCCGCATCGCGGTATGCCGCGTCATCAAAGAACGCCCGCGCGCCCGCGCCGGACTCCACAAGGACATCGATGCCCGCGCGGACGAACCGCGCGGCGGAAATCGGCGCGAGGGCCACGCGGGCCTCATGCTCCGCCGTCTCAGTCGCCACGCCGATTCGCATCAATCCCCACCCCTTTCCGTTCACTCATGGTACTACCTTACGAGCATTCCCCTCACGCTATTCCCACGCAGGCAAGAACCGCGGCCGTGGCGGAATGGAGCACAGCGCGTGATGAGGAAAGCCCTGTGTTGACACGGCCTGCATTTACACAGAAGATGATCCCGCTACAGGAGTCGTTGAACACGACATAAGCGTAGGTCATACGCATCGAGGCAGGGACTCCCTGTCCCCTTGCGGACCTACGTGTATCGCCGACTCCTGTAGCAAGAGGTCCCGGTCACGATGCCGCAGGGGGGCACCTGAT
>JAAXGS010000225.1 GCA_012271225.1 Dehalococcoidia bacterium
GCGTTGCTCTACCAGCTGAGCTACTGCGGCGACACGGAATTGCATGGCAACATAGAGCGGATTTGGTCACCTGCAACTGGCTCGGATCAGGCGTCCGGGCGCCGGAACAGTTCCCGTTCCTCCTCCTCGAGCGGCAATTCCACCGTCGTGCGGGGAGAGGCTGCCGCCCTGGAATTCGACGGCTCCCGTCCGGTCGCCGCGTGTGAATCATCCATGAGCGGAGCGATGGCGGATTGCGATGGCCGCCCGTCGGCGTGAAGCGACCTCCGTCTCGAGATGCGTCCGAACGCGCTGCACTCGGGACAGATCGCTTCCCACCGTCCGGGAAGACATCCACAATCCCGGCAGGTCCACTGGCTGCTCCTCGGGGCATCAAGGGCGCGGGCAAGCCAGAGCTGAGCCGCGGCAGTATTGCTGTTGCCCGCCTTCTCGAGTGCGGCCATCACTGCGCAGATGCGGGCGGTCGGGGCATTCGTGGGCAGGTCACCAAGTGCAGTTCGGGCCGCGCTCCAGTCATGAGCGGTAATGGCCGCTTCCGCGGCGAGCAGTCTCGATTCCGGGTGCGAAGGATACGCATCCGTGAGCCGCAGGATGTGCTTGCGCGCGTCTCCACCATTCTTGGCACGTGGCCTGAGATCCGACCATGCGGACGCAATGTCAGGTGCCGGAGCAACGCGCCATACGGACAGCAGCAGGCGTTCGGCCCGCTTCTGGTCTCCGTTCATGGCATGCAGACGGGCTGCCAGGCATGCGGAAGCGGAGAGACGCGGATCCAGTTCGGCCGACCGTTGCGCGCATTCCCGGGCGCGGACCAGATTGCCGGCCTCCTGTGCCTCTGCCGCCTCCGCTCCTTCAACGCACGCCTCCAGGGTCCGCGCGTCCTCTCGCGTCCATGCGCGCCGCCTGACGCCCTCCCGGAGTGCCTCGCGCGCGTCGGCCCACCGCCGGTTCCGGACGAGCAGGTCGAAGAGATTGCGGTGTACGGACCGATCATCGGGATGGAGCGCAATCACGT
>JAAXGS010000002.1 GCA_012271225.1 Dehalococcoidia bacterium
CTTCACCGATTTTGTCATGCCAACCTACGGGCTGGGTGAAGTCCCGATTCCCGCCAAGTCGTTCTACATGGCTATGGCGTCCAACAATATTGAGAGCCATGAGATCTCCACCAATTCGGACGGCTCAACGCAGGTCGTCCTCACCGGCACGCTGGACTGCTTTACGGAGGTCGTCCTGCCGGACGCGACCTTTGGCGGACGCACGGCGGGCGAGCCCGCCACCTTCCGCGTCACGGCCATCGACAGCGGCATGGGCGGGGGAGGCGCAGGGGATACCTTCGCGTTCACAACCTTCTTTGATCCCGATGCGGCCCCGCTCAATCACACGATCTTTGGGCCGGAGTTCACCTTCACCGGCGCCATGACCGACGGTGAGATCACCATCAGGGACATCGAACCCGGCACGATGAACTAGCCGCGCACCCAATCCGCTGCTATTGATCAACAGATCAATACTGTAGTAAGCAGGACGGGCTGGGGCGGCCGCATGGCCGCCCCAGCCCGTTTTCTATTCAGCATGCTTGAAATATCCGGCGCGGAGACATGCGGAACGATGCCCTCACCCCGGGGTGCTAAACGGGAGTCAGTCCGATTTCAAGTGGCGACTTGGCAGCGTCCGCGGCTGCACCGTCCGAGCCCGGCAGCACGCCCGCCAACGACCATGGCCCCGCGCGCACAATATCCACCTCAACCAGATGCCCGTCAAGGTCGGCGTCAGCGTCCGTTCCCTGTACATGCACAATCCGGTTGGCGCGGGTCCTGCCAGTCCACGCCCCCTTCACACGGCGCTCTATGAGGACTTCCTGGCGTGTGCCGGCCAGGGGCGCGTTTATCTCTGTTGCGATGCGTTCCTGCAGTTCTTCCACCGCCCTGCGCCGCGCAATCTTCACCGCGGGCGGCACATCGTCTTCCAGTTTGCGCTCCGCGATGGTGCCCGGCCTGGTTGAATACGGCGCGACGTGGACAACGTCAAATCTCACTTGCTCAAGCACGTCCATCGTCCGCTGAAAGTCCGCGTCGGTCTCTCCGCAGAACCCAACGATGACGTCCGTGCTGACCGCAACGCCCGGGATCGTCTCTCTGGCCCGCTCAATGAGGGCCAGATACTCCGCGATGGTATAGGGACGCCGCATCCTCTCCAAGACCTCATCGGAGCCGGCCTGAAACGGCAGGTTCAGGTGCTCGCACGCCTTGGGCAACTCCGCGACGGCATCAAGGATCCGCTGGCTCATATCGCGCGGATGCGACGTCAGGAACCGAATGCGCTCGAGTCCTTCAACGGGATGGACGGCGCGCAGCAGCGCCGCGAGGTCCGGCCGGTCCGGCAAATCGAGTCCGTAGCGATCAACGATCTGGCCTAAGAGCGTGATCTCCCGCGCGCCCCGCGTGGCGAGCATCTCCGCCTCCCGCACCAGTTCCGCAACCGGGCGACTCTTCTCTCTCCCCCGCCGATACGGCACGATGCAGTACGTGCAGAACTCATCGCAGCCCTGAATGACCGGCACGAACGTGCTCACCATCGGGCGGGCGGGAACCAGCAGGGATTGGTCCGTATCGCAGGACAGGCCCTGCCGCTCTGCCGCGTATTCCACCAACTCACTGAAATCCTGCGGGCGCAGGTAGAAATCGACGTGCGGGAATCGTTCCCGCAGCGCGTCCGTGCGCGGGCCAACCATGCAGCCCATCAGCGCGATGGTCGCGTCCGGGTTCTTTCTCTTGTACGACTTCAGCGACTCCAGTCTGCCGACGACCTTATCTTCCGCGCCCTGCCGCACAACGCAGCTGTTCAGCACGACAATGTCGGCATCCTCAGCCCTGCCTGTGGATTCATAGCCCAGCGCATCCAGAGACAGGCCGAGACGCTCTGAATCGGCGACATTCATCTGACAGCCAACCGTCCACAGGTGATACCGGGCCATTCACATCCTCTTTACTGAGCGTCCTCATCTCTGCGCGGGCCCTGCCACGGGCCGCCTGCGTGTGGTGGCGGAGGGAATGGGATTCGAACCCATGTGTCCCGATTAAAGGACAAACCGCTTAGCAGGCGGCCGCACTAGACCTGGCTATGCGATCCCTCCGCGGACACATTGCTCCGTGACTCCATGCCTCGCGGACAATGCCCGCACCATGATACAACGGATGCGGAGGCGCCCCAAAGAAACAGGAGCGGGGCGCGGGGCGATGACAATGGCGGAACAGGACGGGCAGGAGTTCAACCGCCGCGCGTTCCTGACCCTGTCCTGGCGCGGCTCAACGGAGTCTGCGCCGCCGGACGGCTCCCCCGCCCCGCCCACCGGCACGCTGGTCTACCTCGGCCGAACGGACAACCTCCGCGCTCTGGCCCCGGGGGAGATCATTCCCTCGCCGTCCGCGTCGGATATCCACGTCGTCCGCACGGAAACCGGACTCCTGGCCCTGCGCTCCCGCTGTCCAAACGACGGCGCTCTCATTGCCTGGCGCGCAGAGGACCGTTCCGAAGATCACTTGGCCGCAACAGGCCGGTTCTATTGCGCCCGTGACGCATCCATATTCAATCGACTGGGTGAGTTGATCGCCGGCCCGGCCGGCGCCGGGTTGCCCGTTCTGGTCATCGTGGAGGATGACGCGGGGCTGTGGGTCGACCTCGCCAGCCCGGAGGCGCCGGACGATGAGCCGCGCCAATCGAGGGAACTCCCCGTTTCGGCGCCGGAACGGTGACTACTGCCCGGCCGGATCAAGCAGGACGAAACGCTGACGCCGGCCGCGGCTGAGCCGTGAAAACGCCCGGCGCGGGTCCAGTGACAGCAGCGCCGCGTACTTGCGGATCTCCTCCATGCGCTCAGGATCGCCGGTGCGGCGCCACGCGTTGTAGCTGTCCAGCAACAGGTTCGTCACACGCGCCGCGTCGATGCCGTGAATAAACGTGTTCGCAACCTCTGANNTCAAGCCCCGTCCACCGGGCAAGCTCATGTTCCGCAGCCAGCGCATAGTGGCCCTGTCCAAGCCGCGTGTAGAAACCGATATCGAGGCGCGGCGCGGTGTGCGATAGCGCGTTGCGCCGCCGCCATGCGCTGCGCCGCCGCGCGAGGCTGGCCGGAAAGATGCCGATGAGAAAGAGCGTGCTGTCTGCGATGTTTCTATTTGCTTCGAACAGGTTCTGCGCCTGCCGCGCCGCCCCGTGCTCCGCCTCTTCCACCAGGCTCTCCAACAGGCTGCCGAAGTGCGCGGCAAGATCGGGAATCGGGAATATCTCCCGCATACGGACGTGGCGGGCGAGCAGCGAGCCCAGATAGTCCAGCGTGGCGATGCTGGTGCTCTGCCGATCGATGTACAGCGCTTTCAAGAGAAACAGGTCAAAGAGGCTTTGGAGCTCGATCCGCTTGAGGTGGGTGATATCCGCATAGAACGCGTTGAGCAGGGCGTCGACCCGGCGCGTGAATGCCTGATCGACGATGTTGCGCCCCTCATGGGCCGCGGCGGTCTGTTTGAGCGACTGTACATCCGTCTCTACGCTGGTCATTGTTCATCACCACGCCGGCGCGCCGCTCACTCCCGGACGCGGGCGTCCCACACCGTCGCCTCCCACCTGACGAGCCGGGAGTCCGCCTCCCGGATGCGCCGTGTTGATCCCCTGCGGCTGAGATGCTCAAGATGGGACAGGGTCTCACCCACCGCGGCCCGCCGCAGGAACTCATCCATCTCACCCCATTCGCCAACGTCCCACGGCACGCCTGCGGCCACCTCATACGCCGTCCTTGGCGTCCCCTCCGCCGCTTTCAGCACGGCCGTCAGGCGCGCATCGTGATGCCGATGCAGCTCCGCCACGCGGCCCTTGAGGTCCGTGAAATGGTGCTCATGGGCGGGCAGGACCAGATCAACATCAAGCGCGTCCATTTTTGAGACGGACGCCAGATAATCGCCCAGTGGATCGCCGTCGGAGGTCATCCTGACGGACACGTTGGACGTGATGACGGGCAGGATGTGATCGCCGGTGAAAACAATGCGGGCCGCGTCATCCACAAAGCAGAGGTGGCCGGGTGTGTGGCCCGGCGTCCAGAAGGCGCGCAGGTCATGCGTGCCCGTCCTGTAGACCTCTGAACCGTCCAGGAGGATATCGGGGGGTTCCATCTCCCGGAACAGCGCCCATCGCTGCGCCTCCCGTTCATCATTCGCCCCCGCCTCCGCGGAGTCTCCATGCGACGGTATTCCCTCAGGGTGTTGCCGTTTCTCCTCCTCAGCCGCCGCGCGTCGGGCGCGGGGGCTGAACAACTCACCCTGCAGCTCCTCCTCCGGCACGCCGTGACGGCGATACCAGTCCTTCATGCGATCCGAGCCTTCCCTCCGCGCCGCGCCTGGGTCGCGTTTAAGGGCATTCATCGCGTCGCGAAACGGGCTCTGCTCCCAATCAATGCGGTGCATGGCCGTGCGGGCGCCCGTGAGTTTCTTGGCGTCGATGGCCAGCCCGTAGTGATCCGGGTGGTTGTGCGTAATCAGAATGAAATCGATCTGCCCGGGCCGAATCCCCAACTGCCCCACAAGCTGATCCTCCAGTGCCTCAATCCCCTCCGGAGAGCGCAGCCCCGTATCCACCAGCACCGGCTTGTTCGGCCCGGTGATCAGATAGGGCAGCGTGTGCCCCAACGGGTTGTCCGGTATCGGGATGCGCAGTTGAAAGATGCCAGGGGCGACTTCCTGGACAGATTCGGGCTTGACGGATTCAGGCATGGGCGTGTGTCTTCCTGTGCTTTCACGGTCATCCGCGCGTTCAATTCAATGCCGCCGATTATAGCGCACGCGCCTCACTCACGGCGCCGCTGAACCCGTGGTTGCAATCCTCGCGCCGCGCCCGCCAAGCATGGCCGCCCGGCGTCTGTGAGTGATATACTCTATGAGTTGCCATAAAATACGCGGGGGCAGGCTTGAGGAAGACGGAGTCGGCTGTACAGCCGTGACGGCTGCAGACAGAAGCCGCGCGTTCGCCGGGCCGCCCGTTCTGAGATCGTAAGGGGGAATTTGAGTGGCAGCTACACGAGATTTTGTCGTCCGGTTCGCGGGCGAGGGTGGACAGGGCATGGTGACGGCGTCGGAGGCCCTGGCCGCCGCCGCCGCGCAGGTTGGATATCACGTCATGACGTTCGTGACGTTCCCGTCCCAGATCATGGGCGGGCCCACATGGAGCCAGTGCCGCATCTCCGTCACGCCGGCGCTCAGCAACGGAGACACCCTGGACGTGCTCGTCGCGTTCAATGAGGAAGCCTACGCCGTTCACAAGGAGGAACTGCGGGACGGCGGCATCCTGGTCTATGACTCCGCCGTGTTTGAGATTCCGGAGGAGGACCGCGGCGGCATGAACGTCCTGGCCCTGCCATATGAGGAACTGGGGAAGTCCACCGGCAACCCCAGAGCCGCCAACATGGTCATTCTGGGCGCCATCGCCCAGTTTGTTGAATGGCCGGAGAAGTATCTGGAGGACTTTAACGTCCGACGGTTCACGCGGGGCCGGCCAAACGACGCAGAGGTGGTTGCGGCGAACAGCATGGGGCTTGGCCTCGGGCGAGACGCCGCCCGGTCCAGCGGATTCTCGCTTGGCGAGCTCGCCAACCCCGTGCCGCCGGACTATGAGCAGATCATCATTAAGGGCAATGAGAGCCTCGCGCTGGGGGGAATCGCCGCCGGCGTCAACTTCTTCGTCGGCTATCCCATCTCCCCCGCCACGTCCATTCTGGTCTACATGGAGCAGAACCTCCGCGGCGAGGGGACGTTTGTCTATCAGGCCAGTTCCGAGATTGAGTCGATCAACACCATCGTCGGCGCAGGATACGTCGGCAAGAAGGCCATGACCTCCACCGCCGGCCCGGGCTTCTCGCTCATGAGCGAGGGACTGGGCATGGCATGGATGATGGAGGTGCCGTGCGTCGTCGTGGACGTCCAGCGCGGCGGCCCCGCCACCGGCCTGCCCACAAAGTCTGAGCAGTCAGACCTCTACATGGCCATGCACCCCGCGCACGGCGACTCCCAACTGCCCGTCATCGCGCCGGGCACCATCGAGGAGTGCTTCTACGCCGCCATGCACGCCCTCAACTGGGCGGAGCGCTACCAGGGGCCCGTTATCCTGCTCTCTGAGCACATGCTCTCTGAGCGCGTGCAGAACATCCGCAAGCCGGACCCGGGTCTGGTGCCGGTTGAGAATCGGCAGGTCTACACGGGGACGAACGGGTATCTGCGCTATGAGAGCGAGACCGTCTCACCCATGCCGCTGCCCGGCGGCCCGGGCGCATACGTCGCCAACGCCAGTGAGCATGACGCCATCGGCGACACCACACACCTGCCCGCTCGCCACGTCCACATGACGCAGCGGCGGTTTGGTAAATTGAAGCTGCTTGAGGATACGCCATACGAGAAGCGGAATGAGCAGCATGACGTCGTCATCATGCCGTGGGGCGGCTCCAAGGGCCCCGCGCATGAGGCCTATGAGCGCATGATGGAGGCGGACGTGCCGGTTGGGTGGTACTACACCATGTTCATCTCCCCCCTCAACCCCGCGTTGCTGGATGAGCTGCGGCAGAAGAAACTCGTCCTGGTGCCGGAGTTGAACTACCTGGGGCAGTTGTCCTCCATCCTGCGGCAGCACGGCGTCAACGCGCGCTCCATCACGCAGTACACCGGCCTGCCATTCAAGGTGGCGGACCTTGTTGAGAGGATCACCGCCGAGGTGGAGGCCGCGTCACGAAGCACAGTTGGAGTCTGACAGGCGGATACGGACAGGCGCGAACGAAGGAGAAGAGAGGTAGCAGGCGATGACGAAGCGGAATCCAGAGTACGATTTCAAGTGGTGCCCCGGCTG
>JAAXGS010000003.1 GCA_012271225.1 Dehalococcoidia bacterium
TTCAAGTGGTGCCCCGGCTGCGGCGATTTTGGCGTCAAACGCGCCATTGAACTGACAATCGCAGCGCGCACAACGGAACGGGACATCCCGTTTGAGAACAACGTCATCGTTGCGGGCATTGGCTGCTCCGGCAACCTGGTGCACCTGACAGAGGGGCCGCAGCCGTTTGGGTTCCACGGCATTCACGGGCGGACGCTGCCCGTCGCGTTCGGCATCAAGAGCGGCAACCCGGAGCTTGAGGTGATGGTGGTCGCCGGCGACGGCGATTTCCTCAGCATCGGCGCGGAGCACATCGGCCCCGCCGCGCAGCGCAACCTCAACGTCACGTGCGTCATCATGGACAACGGCGTCTACGGCCTGACCAAGGGGCAGAGCTCCCCCACCACCCAGTTCGGCGTCGTCACCAGCACAACGCCCGGCGGCAAGATCGAGGGTGAGGTCAAGCCGTTCCAGTACTACATCTCGCTTGGCGCGTCCTTCATCGCGTCCGCGTTCTCCAGCAAGCCGCGAGAAATGGCGCAGATGATCCGCGACGCAATGGACTATCCCGGGTTCTCCATCGTTCACGTGCAGTCCCCCTGCACCACCTACAACGACAACTATGATGTGCTGCGCGGCAACGCCAAAAAGGGCATCACGCCCCTGACGTACGACATTCCGGAGGATCACGATCCCACGGACATGGGCGCGGCGATGCGCATCGCGCAGGACCCCGGCGTGCCGCTTGGCGTCATCTACGCCGCGGATAGTCCGGAGCCGCTGGACGCCCGCTACAGCGCCCTCAACTCCCGGCTGCGTGAGAGGGACCTGGATCAACTCCTCGCCTCCTTCGCCATCCAGTAGTCGCTCTGCCCAAACGCCAATGGCCCAGCCAACGCTGGAAGCCCGGCTGCGTGACGAGATTCGGCAACGGGGCCCAATCCCCTTTGCCGATTTCATGCGCGTTATTCTCTACGACCCGGACGGCGGCTATTACAGCGCCGACGGCGAGCGCATTGGCCCGGCGGGCGATTTCTACACCGCCCCCGCCACGCATCCGGCCTTCGGCGCTCTCCTCGCCCTGCAACTGGAGCGCTGCTGGGAGCTTCTGGACAGGCCGCGCTCATTCACCGTCCTGGAGGAGGGCGGCGGCAAGGGACGGCTGGCAGAGGACATCTGCTCCTATATCCACCGGCTCTCGCCGGAATTCGCCCGCGCGGTTGATTATCGGATCGTTGAGCTCGGTCGATGCGGCAGCGTGAAGACGGCGGACAACGGAACAGAAATCGCCATCGACTGGGACAACGAGGACAGGCAATGGACGCCGGCGTCCATCGAAAACGGCGTCATCATCTCCAATGAGTTCTACGATGCCTGGCCGCGCCATCGCGTCGTCCAGCACGGCGACACGCTCTATGAGATTCACGTTGACGCGGCAGACTCCGGCTTCATTGAGGTTCTGTCCGAGCCGTCCACGCCCATGCTGGCTGACCGGCTGCGGCAACTGGACGTCACGCTGCCAAACGGCAGCAAGGCCGAGATCGATCTCGAGGGGCCGACACACTTCGCAGAGAGCGCGTCACGCCTGCAACGGGGGTTCGTGTTCACGATCGACTACGGCCATCCCGCCGGCAGCCTGTACGGAGCCTCGCGGCGGGAGGGCACGCTCCTGTGCTATCACCGCCATACGTCCTCCACCAATCCGTACATCCGCCTTGGCAAGCAGGACATCACCGCGCACGTGGACTTCACGTCGCTCGCCCACGCCGGCGAGGACGCCGGGCTGCTCACGGAGGGACTGCTGACACAGCAGCGCTACCTGAAAAAGCTGGGCGCGCAGGCGTTCATCGATGCGCTGCGGGAGCTTGACCTGTCACCGCAGGACGTCCTCGCAAACCGCATGGCGATCCTGGAACTGACGCGCGCAAACGGGTTCGGCGGGTTTGGCGTCCTCATTCACAGCGCCGGAGCGCCCAACGGCAGGCCCTGGGGCGTGGATGAGATTGTCATCAGCAGGGCGCGGGGCGGGCTGGACGGCCTGCATCCCGTCTTGCTCACGCCCAACCACATGCCGCTCCTGGCCGGCCGCTATCCGCAGTACTCTGAGCTCGACGCGATTTGGCCCGTAACGCAGCGGCCGGCCGCGCGCCAATGAAGCGACCAATGTAATGAAAGGAAGAGAGCGCACGCAATGACGATTGCACAGAGACTCAATGAGCTTGGCGTCACGCTGCCGCCCGCCGCAGCGCCCGGCGGCAACTACACCCCGGCAAATCGCGTGGGAGACCTGCTCTTTCTCGCCGGACAGCTTCCCACACTCGAAGGCACGCTCGTCACGGTGGGCAAGGTTGGCGCGGACGTGACGATTGAGCAGGCCCAGGAGGCCGCCGGCATCGCGGCGCTGAACGCGCTGGCCGCAGCCGCGGCCGCCCTCGACGGCGGGCTGGACGCGATTGAGAAGGTGGCGCGGACAACGGTGTACGTGAACGCCGTGCCGGACTTCGATCAGCAATCCCTTGTGGCCAATGGAGCCTCGGACCTTCTGGTCAGCATCCTGGGCGACGCCGGCCGCCACGCCCGGTCCGCCATCGGGGTGGGCTCCCTGCCGCGCAACGCGCCCGTGGAGGTGGAACTGACGCTCCACGTGCGCTAGCAGGACTACTCTGATGCCGGAGTGTCCGCCGTTCCCGCCGTCTCCTCACGCATCAGCGCCCGCGCGACATCCTGCCCCTGACGGATGCTGTAGTTGGTTCCGCGATCCTGCGGGTAGATCTGGCTCATCGCAGCGAGCCACAGGCCGTCGATGGGAGTCCTGTTGGGCGGAATCTTGCCGCTGAAATGCGTGGTCATGATGGGCTGCGCCGCGCCCTCACGATGAACGTGTGTCCGCTCAACCCATGAGAGATCGAACGCCGGGTTGATCTTCTTGAGATGCTGCGCATACTCCGCGATCAACTCATCATCGGACAGGGCCCAGCGGTGATCGTCCGGCGTGACGTAGTCAGCCGTGTACAGGATGTGCTTTCCGCCGTAGACGGAGGGCGGCACAAGGTTTGTCTGCTCCAGAGCGAGCAGGAACGGGATGTCCGCGTCCGCGATGTTGAGCCAATAGATTGGCGAGAGGCTTTGCGATAGCACCCAGATGACGGCAATCGCGCCCTCGTAGTCGATGCCCTCCACCTTTTGCCGATAGTCATCGGGCAGGTCGACCAGCCGCGGCAACAGGAAACTGGGCACGGTTGCGATCACCACGTCATACTCCCGGCGCTCTTCCGTTCCGTCCGGGCGCGCAATGATCAGCCCGGTCACACGGTTGTCGCTCGTTTCGATGCGGGACACGCCAACGCCGGTCTGCACGTCGCCGCCCATCTCCCGGATCCGCTGCTCCAGGGCATCGATGAGCACCTGCCAGCTGCCCGTGATGTAGCCGAGCTTCTCCCGGCCAAGAACTCCGCTGCGGGACGTGAGCCGCGTCGCAAACTTGCTCCACAGCCACGGCATCCCGATCTGCTCCGCGTATTTGCCAAACTTGCCGCGCAGCAGCGGCTCCCAGATCTCCTCATAGTTGCGCCGCCCCGCCCATTTCCGCATGTATCCCGCCGCCGTCGCGCCCTCAAGCCGCCGCCAGTTCCTGATGCGCTGGATGTACAGCGTCACCAACCCCATGCGAATGCGATCCACGAGGCTCACAGGGCTGAACCGCAGCAGGTCCATCGCCGTGGCGAACGGATGGATGCGCCCGTGGGTAAAGTAGCCGACCTTGGAGTCCTCCCAGATGAGGCGGTCTTTCAGCCCAAGCTCATCCAGCAGGTCGATGATCGTCACATCCGACAGGAAAAGATGGTGGTAGAAGCGCTCGAGGCGTCCGCCCCCGACATCGAAGGTCGATGCGAGACCTCCCAGAAACGGCGCGCGTTCAAACAGATCGACGGCGTGTCCGGCCTTGGCAAGCTCGTGCGCGGCCGCCATGCCCCCCACCCCGCCGCCAATGATGCCTGTTCTCATTCCACTGCCTCGGCTCTCTGCGTCTCCCGTCCGGTCATCAGGCCGGACGCCCCCACAACCTCTTTCAGCGGCGCGCCCTCCAGAAAGAGCAGGACCGCCCCGGCTATCGTAACGGGAACCCAGAGTGTCGCGTGAATAACGACGGCATACGCCGCTGCCGCCTCCTCCGCAATTCCCGCGACAACCAGGGTCATCTTTGCGAAGAACTCAAACGGGCCGATGCCGCCGGATGTGGACGGCACCGCCGTCGCGAGATTCGACGCCGCAACCGCAACGCACAGCACAATGAGGTGCGTCTCCACGTCCAGCGCGCGCGCCACAAGGAAGTAGACAAGGGCCTCGCCCGCCCACACGGCGTTGGACACGAGAAAGTAGTAGGGGAGCTTGCGGGTTTGCCGCAATGCGGCAAACCCGCACAGCATGGATTCGACGATGCCCAGTGCAGGAACGGCGTAGCGACTCGGGAGCGGCCGCGTCGCGATCCGCGCGGCGCGCATGGCGGCGGCGGGGAAGATGACGGACAGCATGACACAGACGCCTGCGCTCAGGAAGATGACCGCGGACACCACGGCAGCCACGGCCAACTGGGTGGGAACGCTCCATTCCGCCGCATAGTAGTAGTACAGAAGGCCGATGCCCAGCCACAGCAGCAGCGTGAGGCCGTCAAGGATCCTCTCCACGGCGACCGTCGCAAGGCCTGCCGTCATGTCCAGGCCGGGGTTGCGCCGCAGAAGATACGCCCGCGCGAACTCCCCAAGCCGCAGCGGCAGCACGTTGTTTGCCGCGTAGCCGATTGTGGCCACCCAGTACGATCGGGACAGTGTGACGCCGCCCAGGGGCGCCAGCAGGCTCTGCCAGCGCCACGCGCGCAGGGTAAAGGCGAGAAAGTACACAACGGTGGCGGGGATCAGCCACAGGTAGTTTGCCTTGCGCAGCTCCTCAAGAAAATCGCCCAGGGAGACGCTCCAGAAGACAAGCGCCAGGAACGCCAGGCTTACTGCCAGGGCAATCAGCGTCCGTCGCTTGGCCGGCATGGGCAGGCGGCCTACGCAGGCCCGTGGACGGGATCAGGGGGCGTGCGCAGCGCGGGCGTGTAGTCCCGCGGGAAATAGACGTAGACGTCAGACCTGCCAAGCCGATCCGGCGGTTCTCGATAGGCCCAGTATGTCCAGATTGTTGACCACGCGGCGGGGTCAAGCGCGCCGCGCGCAATGTCCTGCATGCCCAGTCCCGCGTAATCCTCGCCGCGGTACGTGTCCTCCGGGAACCACCACCGCAGCGGGATGAGCACCCGGCCCTCGCTGCCGTACAGGGCATCGCCTCCCTGAATATTCCGCGCGCTATCGTGGTTGATAACCATGATTCGTCCCTGTGGGGCGTTCTCCGGGGTCACGGGCTGCGCGCCCTCGCCGCACAGGCCCGCGCCGCCCAGACATCGGTACTCCACGCTGCCGTAGTCGCGCAGATACCAGTGCCAGGGCCAGGAAAAGCCGCCTGCCGTATCAATGGTGAGCGGCAAGGTGTGGCCCTCTCCCGTCGCGGCGGCATAGCGCTCAATCTCGTCGGCCGCCTCCGCAAGCGCCGGCGCCGTTTGGGTGTAGATAAGCAGTTCCACCGGGACGTCACCGTTGTCAAAGCTGGCGCGCAGGGATGAGCGCGCTGTGAGAATCAGCAGAATCGCGAGCGCTCCCACCAGCGCCGCGTGGCCCACCACGCGGGCATCCGCGCGTGTCGGCAGCTCGCGCAGCACGCCGGCCACCCAGGGGATGTACTCGCCGAGTCCGCGCGCGGCCAGCAGAATGATCGGCAGGCTCAGGTGGATGGACAGCCACGGCATCTTCTCTCCCGCCGCCATGAGCAGCGCCGCCATGAGCAGCAGCCAGTAGAGGAGAAAGGTGTCAAAGCTCGGGGACGCGGGGCGTCTCTTGATGATCACGATTCCCGTCACGCCGGCGGCCAGGAGCGGGAGCAGATCATAGGTGCCCAGCACCATGCCGTAGTAGTACCACGGCTGACTGCCGCGAGCCACCTCCTGCTGCGCAACCCAGTACCCCAGGGATTGCCAGACGCCGCTGCCCAGCCCTGCGCCGTTGGAGAACACGGTTGTGAACAGCGCGGCAACGGTGAGCCAGAAGACGCCGGCGATCACCGGCCACTGGCTGCGGCTCCACACCATGCCGATGACCGCCGCAAGGCCAAGGAGTCCAAGAAAAACAAGGGCCGCCACGTCAATGCTCTGGACGCCAAAGAGCGTTCCGGCCTCCGGGTTCGTAAGTTGTTGGGGAAGCGAAGGCGCGGCGTCATCTCCCCGCAGGAAGTCCATGATGCCCGAAACGACTCCGGGCCCCTGTGAGATGGGCGCGCCGACCGGGCCCGGCAGATGTGACACCACGCTCGCCTCTGCCTGAACGTTTGCATCCGGATTCGCAAGATGGATGCCCAGCACATTCTGAAAGAGCGCGATGCCCGCTGCGCCCATCGGCAGCACCAGCGTGATCAATACCAGCGCGTAGACTGCGCCGGGAGGCCAATGCCGTGGATGCGCCTTCAGACGCCCTGCCCAGCCGAGATGCGACAGGACCAGATAGGTGATGGGCACGAGCACGATCAGATACACAATCTCCTTGGTGGCGAACCCGACGGCCAACGCCGCCGCCGCGATGACCAGATAGCGGAATCGGCGCGAGTCCATATACGCCCACATGGTCCAGAATAGGATCAGGGTGATCAGCACGATGTAGATGTCGTTGCGGGCAAAGCGGCTGAAGTACAGAATGCCCGGTGAGACGGCCAGCAATCCTGAGGCGATGACTGCGCCCCACACGCCCAGCCTGTCACGAAAGAGCAGCCAGGGCAGCGCCACAACGATTGTTCCCGCCAGCGCGGGGAGCAGGCGCAGCGTCGCGTCGGACGCGCCCACAAGCCAGAACACGACGCCGGTGGCGATGAACTGAACGGTGCCGTGCAGGAGCGGGTTGTGAATGAACCCCCCTCCCTCGGACAGGACCCAGGAGTAATAGCCGTGCAGGCTCTCATCGTGGTGCACTGCCCGATCGCCCAGGTCCCAGAACCGCAGGAGGCCCGCCGCAACCACAATGGCGGCAAAGACCAGAAAATCGGGGCGCGACATCCGCTGCAGCGCCGCGTTGAGCATCTGCTGCGACGTCAGGGGAGAGCCGGCCGCTCCCTGCTCCTCCGCCGGAGAGGAGCCGCCGTCAATCTCCGTGGCCGGAACCGCCGTCAGGACATCCGCAGCGTCGTCCGATCCGGCATCCGCCGTTTCCGGCCCGTTCCCGCTCTGATCTCCGTGAAGTTCCCGATTCCCCTGTGATTCGGTCATGGCCAAATCTAACTATACGGCAGATAGCGCAGCACAACGGTCTCACCGGATGCGTAGGCAACCTGCAGACGGTCCGGCAGTGCCGCCAACAGACGGTCCGCGGTCTCCGCCCCGTAATTCCTCATCTCAAGCGTTCCGACAAATACGTAGTCGATCTCATAGAACTCCAGCAATCTCCTCATCTCGGGCCCGGTCAGTGGTCTGCCCTGCTCAAAGTCCCAGACGGAATAGATGTTGGACACGGCCTCCGGCCGCCCGGCGAACAACTCATTGCCGCCGCGCCACTGCAGCTCATGCCCCTGCCAGCCAATCAGTGTCGGCAGCCCCGTGATGGCGGAGACGCGCGCGTGGTCCGTGTAGTCCGGCCCCACAGCCTCAAGAACGTATGCGTCCGGCTCCGCGTTGGCTCGCAGCCACTCGATGGCCGCCGCGTCGCCCGGAAACAGCACCCGATAGAGCGCAAGCCCGTCCAGGCGCATGCTGATCGACTGTGAGGACTCAATCCGCGTGGCAGCCGCCAGCGGCCCATAGGCCGTGCCCAGCGCCAGCAGCCCCAGACCAATCGCGCCCGTCACCAGCAGTGCGCCCCGCGCCGCAGAGGCGGGGGGCGGCCGTCTGGTGATCACCCACGCTGCGCCGATACCGGTTGCGATGGAGAACACGACCCACGCCTGATAGTGCACCTTGAACACGGTGTTCATTCGCGCGCCAAAGGTGTCCCAGACAAAAAAGACCTCCGGGATGATGATCGCCATCGCGCCTGCAACCACCAGCAGCGACGCGAACAGCATGCCATGACGCGCGGGCCCGCTTGAGAGGCGCGGCGGCATCGCGCCAAGCATCCCCATCCCGGCGAGAGCCAGCGCAGGCGCGACGATCAGCCACCGAATTCCCACATCCCGCAGCGTTGGCGCATCATCCGGAAGCGGCGCATGCGGCGGAACGATGCCCCACGCAAGGGCGATGATCGTCCAGAGAATCATCGGCGCGGAGGCAAACAGCGCTATCGCCGCAAGCGCCCGCGGAGGCATATCTCTCCGGCTGAGGCGGAGCCAGGCATATGTGGCGGCGGGGATAATCGCGATTGTCATGGGGCCCCAGATGCGCAGGTAGTGGCTGATCTGCGTGCCTGACTCCGGAACCGGCAGCACGCCGCGCACAGTGCTGTCAACCGACAGGTAGTGCGGCACAAAGAGGCCCAGCGCGAGGGCGGTAATCGCCGCCGTCGGCGACGCGATATCCAGCAGCGTCTCGCGCCGAAACACACCTGCGTCAAACCCTCCGTCCCACAGCCGCCTGACGATGATGACCAGAATGAGAATCGAGAGGTAGGCGAGGAGGTCCCATGTATTGATGAAGCCGAGCGCTCCGATGATCAGCGCCGTCAGGAACAGCTCCCCCGTGCGCTGCCGCGGCCACCCCGCGTCCGGCGCCTGTGGCTTGCACAACCAGGCGAGCGCGACGGAGAGGGCAAGCAGCACGAACGGCAGCGCCATGACATGCGGGTGCAGGTCCCCCAGCAGGAAGCTGAACGCCGGGAACTCATCGATGGGGGAAACGGGGACGGAGTCCTCGATAATCCGCGTGGCATTCCACCACCAGAATTCGGATCGGGCGCCGCCCTCCGGCGGAAACAACTGAAACAGGCCATCCAGGCCGCCGCTGACGTTTCCGGCAATCAGCAGCGCAACCACGGCCACCGCCCCGCCAAGAACCGCCGCCACATCAAGGCGCGGCGCCTGAACACGGACTATGCCGGCCCGCAGAATGGCGTTC
>JAAXGS010000022.1 GCA_012271225.1 Dehalococcoidia bacterium
TGCCGTTCCGCCACCTCGGCCCGGATCGATCAGCCCGTGCATTGCCGTGTCGTTCATTATGGCACGGTCTGACGCAACATGCGGCTACGGGCCACTCGGGCTGTCCCACGCACGCGGGCCGCGTCGCAGACATCGGCCGGCCTATGCGCCGCCGCCGATGCGCTCCAGCAGATCGGCAAGTCGATCAAGTCCGCCGCGCGTATCGTCGCCAAGACCCACGCGCAACAGGCGCCTCCCGCGTTGGATCAGCGCGCCGGCGTCGCCGGCGGCCTGCGCCGTAATCAACTGCCCGAACGTGTAGTCGGTTTCCGGAACGGGAATATCATTCGCCACCGCGTTGTCCACCACCTGCAAAAAGAGTCCGGAGTCCGGCCCGCCCTTGTGGAGTTGGCCGGTGGAGTGCAGGAATCGCGGGCCATAGCCGGCCGTGCTCGCGGCGGCTGCGCGCCGCCCCGCGGCGGCGCGCAGCCGCTGAACTGCATTCCATGTTTCATCGTCGGGAGGCAGATAGACGTGCAGGCCGATGTAATCGCCGCGTGACGCTCCGTCCAGCCACTCTGTCAGGGCAGACTCAATTGCCGGATCGCTAATCGGGATGATGCGCGCGGGGCCGCCATTCGTTGACGCGGAACCCTGATCGCCCGCCATCGCGTCCCGCGCCAGGTCCTTGGCCAGCTGCACGTCCGGTTGATCAAACGGATTGATGCCGAGCGCCGCGCCCGCCGCGGCGGTGGCAATCTCCCACTGCATCATGAGCCTGCCGATCTCATACGGGTCATCAATGGTCTGCTCAATGAACGCCCACTCCGGGACGCGGCCGCGCAAAGTCGCGGACGCTGCGGTTTCCATTTCGCTCCGGAGGCCGATGTGTACGATCAGGCGGTCATGCCAATCGTCGGCGGAATCAGACATCGGCTCCTGGTCAATGGGCACGATGCCCACACCGTTCTTGCCGGTGCTCTCCGCGATCAACTGCTCGATCCACGCCGGAAGGCTGCGGAGTGTGGGCGACGTTATAAATGTGAGCTTGTCGCGGCCTGCGGCGGCGCATTCCGCCATGGCTGCTCCCAGCCTGAGCGCCAGGCGCGTCTCCTCTGCCGACATATCCCGAACGGACGGGACGGCGTCCACAAGCCTGCGCAGGTCCATGCCGATGACGGCCGCCGGCACAAGGCCAAACTCACACAAGGCGGAATAGCGCCCCCCCACGTCGGACGGCGCGTGAAAGACCCGTCGAAATCCCCTTTCCCGCGCGAGCCGCTCGAGCGGCGTGCCGGGGTCCGTCACCGCGACGCATCGCGGGCCTGGCTGGATTCCTGCTTCGGACAGCCGCCGCCAGAAATAGTAGAGGAACGACAGCGTCTCCGTCGTGGTGCCTGATTTGCTTGACACGATGAACAGCGTCCGCGACAGATCCACGTTCTCCGCCAATGCGGCCACGGCCGCGGGGTGCGTGCTGTCCAGCACGGAGAGGCGCGGGTGCGCGGGTTGGTTGCCGAACGTGGCCTGAAAAACCTCCGGGGCGAGACTTGAGCCGCCCATGCCGAGCACAACGGCATCACGAAACCCCTCCGCCGCGATCTCCTGGCCGAACTGCGTCAGATCAGGGATCCTGCCGCGCATGCGTGACGGCAGGTCAAGCCAGCCAAGCCGATCCGTAACCTCGGGCGTGCCGGGCGGGGCCCACAGCGTTGGGTCAAAGGCCAGCATTCGGCGGAGAAATCCGCCCGCCTCCCATCTCTGCAGCCGCGCCTCGATGCGCTCAGGGACTCCGCTCATGTCTCATATCCGTGTAATCAGAAACAACAGGCGCCGCAACCGTCATGCGTCCTCGTCATCATGCCGCCGCGTGGCTGACGCGGCAACAGGCCGCCGGCTGTTGCGCCGTCCGCTGCCCTGAGGCATTAGTGCGTGTCAAAGATGTCCTGATAGCGCTCGATCTCGTGGAGCAATCGCTGCTGCTCCTCCGGGGCAGGATTGTCGAGATCGGTGAGAGCCGTCAGCGGGCCGAGCGCGCGAATCGCGAGGACGAGCAACAGCCGCGCCTTGACCGCAGAGAGGTTGTCCGCCGTCACGAACAGGCTCTGATCGCGTTCACGCGGAATGCGCCCGCGCAGTCCGCGGCTCGCCAGCACAACGGGGATGCCGTGGCGCGCGACCGCCTCCTCAAGCGCCGGGTGCTGCAATCCGTGGGGCGCTCCGCTGTACGCGAACCCCTCGACGACAATTCCGTGCCCCGGGTGGTTCTCGTCCGCCGCGCGTTCCTCCAGCGCCCGCCTGACGAAGGCGCCAATCGGCACATCGTCCGCGCCCGCGTACGTCTTGACGATGTCGACGCGGGGCAGCGCCAAGGGCAGGGGGCTCTTGCTGTTCACGCGTGACCCGGCCGTGTGCAGTCGCGTCGGTTCAAAGTAGAAAGACACGCGGTCAGCCTCAATGGATCCGATGGCCGACGCCGATCCGCCCAGCGCCGCGAACCCGCCCGGCCGCTGATTCGTCTTTGTCACGTCGCGCGCCGGAAAGATCTGCTCATCCAGCACGACCATCACGCCCTTGCGGGCCGCCTCCGGCGAGGCCGCCACGCGCACCGCGTCCCACAGATTCCAGTCGCCGTCGTTGCCGATACTGCCGTGCCTGCGCTGGGCCGCAGCCACCACAACAGGCTTGATCGAATCGACCACATAGTGGAGGAAACAGGCCGTTTCCTCCGTTGTGAACGTGCCGTGGGGCACAACGCACCCGTCCACGTCCGGACGGGCGAGCGCGCTGTTGACGGTATTGGCGATGAGGACAAGCTCACGCATGGTGAACGTCTCCCCGCCGCGGCGCAGCTCCTCTCCGGTGTCGGGGTCGATGACACGCTCGATGCGCAGGTGCGCCGTGTCTGACAGCAGGCCGTTCCGCCCGTTGGTGTCGACGCCAAACCTGTCGATCTCCTCGATGACCCGTTCCGCGGCCAGGTGAAAGGATGAATACGTCTCCGCCGGCTCATGCCCCGGCTCCATATAGGGGAGCAGATAGAGGCCGTCCTCAGGAGTGAGCGTCACTTCATGGAACGCATCCTCACCGTCTGCGGCCGCCCGGGAGTGGCCGTCCCTGTCCTCCCGCGCGATCCGCACGGTCACGGGTTGGTGGAGACGCTGGGCGCGGAGAACGTTGAGCGGGCCTCCCGCCCTGTGCGACGTGACGAGCGGCAGGCCGTTCTGAATTGTGCCGCCCGTTGGGACGATGACAATCGTTGGCTTGTTCGTCGTCACAATCCGCGCCCCGGTGTCTCTAGGAGTTCCGTTCGTCTCCCGCGGGGATTCCAAACAGACGCGCGGCGTTGCCGCCGAGTATCGCGTCCCGGTCGCCCTCCGGGATGTCAAGCTCGGTCACGTCCGCCTTCATCGGCGGGATGACGGTGTAGGGGTAGTCCGTGCCGAACATGATCATGTCGTTCCCCATCAGTTCACGGGCGAACATGATGGCCGGCCTGAGCCGTGAGACGGTATCGATGTGGACCCGCTTAAAATACTCCCACGGGCCCTTGTCGTTCTCCCCCCAGTGACCGGCGCGCGGCCCGCCGGTCCGGTTCAGCCGCCCCATGATGAACGGCAGGGTGCTTCCCAGATGGCAGAGAACGAATTGCAGATTTGGGTGGCGCTCCATCACGCCACTCAGGATGATGCGCATCATTGCGGCGGATGAGTCAAACAGGAATCCCATGTTCACCGCCATGGTCCAGCCCTGCAGGTGGTGGGCCATGACCGGCCAGCTTGGGTGGATCATGATGACCGCGCCCAACTCCTCCGCCCGCGCATAGATGGGCCACAGGTCCGGCTCATGCAGCTGCTTGCCCGCCACGTTCGAGGTCAGCATGACGCTGCGCAGGCCAAGCTCATTCACGGCGCGATTCAGCTCCCGGAGTGACGCGTCCGCGTCAAGCAGGGGCAGCGTGCCCATTCCGACGAATCGATCCGGGTTCTCTCTCTGAATTTGGGCGATGCCCTCATTTGCGGCGGCGGCCAGTTCCACGTTCAACACGGGATCATCGGCCACCTCTCCGGCGGGGACGATGCAGCTCATCACGTGCATGTCCACTCCCGCCTCCTCCATGTCAGTGACGCGCGCGTCAAGCCGGTACATGCCCGCGGGCAGGGTGTAGGTGTCCATGTCGCTGACGTGAAAAATGATGTCATCGCCGCGGCGTTCCATATACGGGTACGCGCTGCGGTTCAGCAGCAACCCGATGTACTCCGGCACGGCGAAATGATTATGCGTGTCAATGTGCATGCGCGACGACCTCATGGATGCTGTGATACGTGAACCGCTCTGCGGTCATTGTAGCGCCCAACGGCGCGTGACAGAGCGTCTGCCGTTCACGGTGCAGGAATCTAGTACCATTAGGGATGCGAGTGCGCGGTTCCGCGTTCAGCGTGGCGCATTCGTCGAGAGACCTTGAAGCCCGGGAAAGGAGACCGGGGCGTGACGGCATTGAGCCGGACAATCGGACTATCGCGTGAAGAGCGGATCAGGGAACTTGGGCAGGATCTGCTGAGCGCGGCGTATCTGCGTGGGAGCTTTGTGCTCCGCTCCGGCCGCACCAGTAACTACTACTTTGATAAGTACCTCTTTGAGACGAAGCCCAGCATCCTGCGCCGTCTCGCGGTGTTCATGGCTGATCTGGTGCCGCCCGGCACGGACCGCATCGCCGGGCCGGAGCTTGGCGCGGTTGCCCTCGCCACCGCCCTCTCCCTTGAAATGGGGCTGCCGTTCGTCATCGTCAAGAAGGAGCAGAAATCCTATGCGACGGGCAACGTTGTTGAGGGGGAGCTCTTTGCGGGCGAGCGCGTCCTGCTTGTCGAGGACGTCGTGACCACGGGCAGTCAGGCCATTGAGGCGGGCATTGCCCTGCGCGCCGCCGGCGCGACGGTTTCAGACGTGCTGGTCGTTATCGACAGAGAGGAGGGGGCGGAGCAGATGCTCGCCGCCGCCGGCTATCAGTTGCGCGCGTTATTCCGCCGCCGCGATCTTGGCCTCTGAACCCCTGCAGACCCCGGGTGACAGGTGATTCCATGCAGGACAACGTCTCGCAAGACAGCACAACCCTTGAACTGCTGACCAGAACCGGCTGCCTTGTTCCCAGCCACATCGTGGACGGAGACGTGCACATGAAGTGGGCATCGGGAACGATGGACCCGCTCGCAGACCCGCTGGCCGTTACCGCTTTGGCGCGCAGAGTCGCCGACGCGCTGCCGGGTCCGAAGCCGGATCTGCTTGTCACGTGGCAGGGTCTGCCCAACCTGCTGCTCGGTTTCGCCGTTGGGGTGGCGCTTGGCACGCCCGTTGTCCTGCTGTCCGACGCCGAGGGGCTCGTGACGGGTTCGGGATCGGTGGAAGCAGGGCAGAGGGTGGCGCTGGTTGGCGTGACGCTGGGCGGGCGGGAGGTCAACATGGCCCGCGCCTTTGTGGGAAACTCAGGCGGAAGCCTTGATCTCATCGCATCGCTTGTCGACATCGGCGAAAACCCGGGAGAACTCTCACTGGTGGCCCTGCAGGA
>JAAXGS010000023.1 GCA_012271225.1 Dehalococcoidia bacterium
ACATTGAAGAAGGCGGAAGCCTAACAATCATCGCGACCTGCTCTGATTGATACTGGTTCGAAGATGGATGAAGTCATCTACGAGGAATTCAAAGGCACCGGCAACATGGAAATCCACCTCGAACGCAAGATTGCCGAAAACCGCGTCTATCCTGCAATCAACATTCGACGCTCCGGTACTCGCCGTGAAGACCTGCTCATGTCCGAAGACGAGCTGCAACGCGTGTGGATTCTGCGCAAACTGCTGCACGACATGGAAGACACCGCAGCAATTGAGTTTTTGATCGACAAGATCAAGCAACACAAAACCAACAACGAGTTTTTCGACTCGATGAAGCGCAGCAAATAACGCTTCGCCTGTCCTTGTCGCGGAGATCAACACACCGTGTTAAACCTGCAATACAAAGATCTGCGCGACTTCATTGATTTTCTCGAAGTACGCGGTGAGCTCAAACGCATCACCGCCGAGATCGACCCTTACCTGGAAATGACCGAAATCTGCGACCGCACGTTGCGTGCAGGTGGCCCGGCATTGCTGTTTGAAAATCCCAAAGGCTTCAACACACCGGTACTGGCCAATCTGTTCGGTACCGAACAACGTGTTGCACTGGGCATGGGTCAAGACAGCGTCGAGAAGCTGCGTGAAGTTGGTCAACTGCTCGCGTACCTGAAAGAACCCGACCCCCCGAAAGGCGCCAAAGATCTGATCGAGAAACTGCCCATTCTCAAGCAAGTCATGAAGATGGGTCCGAAGGTGGTAAAAAGTGCGCCCTGCCAACAAGTCGTGATCAACGAGAACGACATCGACCTGTCACAAATTCCGGTGCAAACCTGCTGGCCAGACGACGCCGGCCCACTCATCACCTGGCCACTGGTCATTACCCGCGGACCCAATAAGGAACGTCAGAACCTGGGCATCTATCGCATGCAGGTGATTGGCAAAAACCGGCTGATCATGCGCTGGCTGGCACACCGTGGCGGCGCGCTGGATTTCCAGGCCTGGCAAAAAGCACACCCTGGTGAAAACTTCCCGGTCGCCGTGGCACTCGGTGCCGATCCGGCCACCATTCTGGGTGCGGTCACACCGGTACCCGATCGATTGTCGGAATACGGTTTTGCCGCGCTACTGCGCGGTGAAAAAACCGAGGTCGTCAATTGCGTCACATCCAACCTGCAAGTGCCCGCGTCTGCAGAATTTGTGCTCGAAGGTTACATCGCACCCGACGACGAAGCCGACGAAGGCCCCTTTGGCGACCACACCGGCTACTACTCCGTGCAGGAGCCGTACCCCGTCTTTCATGTCACGGCCGTCACGCAGCGGCGGAATCCCATTTACCCCACGATTGTCGTTGGGCGGCCGCCGCAGGAGGACTACTGGATGGGAATCGCGACGGAGCGCCTGTTCCTTCCGCTCATGCGGCTCATGCTGCCGGAAATCGTGGATGTCCATATGCCGGCTGAGGGTGTCTTTCACAATCTGGTGCTCGTCTCAATCAGAAAGGAGTATCCCGGACACGTTCAGAAGACGGTGAGCGGCATGTGGGGACTGGGGCTGATGTCCCTGGCGCGCGCCATTGCCGTCTTTGATCATGACGTGAACATTCATGATCCGTCAGAGATTGTGTGGCGGCTCTCCAACAACGTGGATCCGCGCCGCGACATCTTCTTCGCAGACGGGCCAATCGACGATCTGGACGTGTCTTCGCCGACAGCGCGCGTGGGCAGCAAGATCGGTATTGACGCCACGCGCAAGTCCGGGTCGGGCGAGATGGGAGAGCGGCGCTGGATGCCGGACATCACGATGGACTCGGATGTGATCGATCTGGTCACGCGCCGCTGGAACGAGTACGGGATCTCATGACATCCGCCGGGCGGCCTCCCCTTGCGCGGCCCTGGTCTCTCATGGGCCGGCCCGGCGTTCTGCTGGACTCCATTCGCTTTGAGCATTCCATCTTTGCCCTGCCGTTCGCCTATCTGGGGATGATTCTGGCGGCGGGCGGCCTGCCGACCCTGTGGCAGTTCATCTGGATCACCGTGGCGATGGTTGCCGCCCGCACGGTCGCAATGAGCGCGAACCGTCTCATCGATCGGGAGATGGACGCCGTGAATCCCCGCACGGCCACGCGCGCCCTGCCGGCCAGGCTTCTGCGCCCGTCAGACATGTTGGGCATGGCCATCGTCAGTCTTGCGGTCTTCTTCCTGGCCGCCTACATGCTGAACCCCTTCGCTTTTGCCCTCTCGCCCATTGCGGCGCTCATCATCATCACGTACTCCTACGCCAAGCGGTTCACGTGGTTCGGGCACTATTGGCTTGGGTTCTCGGACGGAATCGCGCCGGCCGGCGGCTGGATCGGCGTCGCGGGAGCGTTGCCGCCGGAGGCGATTATTCTGGCGCTTGCCGTCACGCTGTGGGTGGCCGGATTTGATCTGATCTATCAGTGCGTGGACTACGATTTTGACCTGCCGCACAATCTCCACACCATTCCGGTCAAGTGGGGCGTGGCGGCGGCCCTGCGGTGGGCCCGCGTTACGCATCTACTCACCATCGCCTGTCTGGTCACCCTGGGCGTCATGATGGGCCTCATGTGGCTCTATTACGTCGGCGTTCTCATCGCCGCCGCCCTGCTCGCCTGGGAGCATTCACTGGTGCGGGCGAATGACCTGTCGCGCGTGAACGTGGCCTTTTTCAACATCAACGGCGTCATCGCGATCATCGTGTTCGTGTTCACGGCGGCCGCCGTCCTTGTGGGGTAGCGGATAATGCAGGCCAACTCACAGAGCGGCGCGCCCATCATCGTCGGCATCTCCGGCGGCAGCGGCGCGGCGATTGCCGCGCGCATCATCGACACGCTCCTTGAGAGCCGCGCGCCGGTTGTGGTCACCATCACCGCCGGCGGGCGTCAGGTCTGGGCGCAGGAGATGGAGGAGCCGTTCACGCGCGCGCTGGATGCGTGGTCCGGGAACTCCTGCTTCTCCTTCCATTCCGCCAATCAGGTGGGCGCGCCCATCGCGAGCGGCAGCATCGCGACGCGGGGAATGATCGTCGCCCCGTGCAGCATGGCAACCGTGGCCGGAATTGCGCACGGTTTGGCGGATAATCTGCTGCGCCGCGCCGCCGATGTGACGCTCAAGGAGCGCCGCCCCCTGGTTCTCATCCCGCGTGAAACGCCCCTGTCCGCGATCCATCTGGAGAATATGCAGAGGCTCTCCACCTTAGGCGCGACGATTCTTGTTCCCGCGCCCGCCTTCTACCTCAGGCCGCGAACGGTGGATGACATTGTCGATTACATTGCCGGCAAGGCGCTCACCGCGCTGGACCCGGCCGCCTTTCCCCTGCCCGCGTCCCTGCGCTACTCCGCTGCGCCGGAACAGGGAGCGGGGACGGGGTCTTCACGTGATAGAGCAGGAAACGTGGTGAGTGAGAGTGAGGAGGAATGACTGTGAAACGCAGCCGCTTTGGATTGTTGATTCTCATGCTTGTATCGGCGTTCGCGCTGACATCGTTCAGCGCGGCGTGCCGCACGGACGACACGCCGATACGGGTCGGGCTGCTGCCCATCATCGACAGCGTGCCCTTTTACGCCGCGGAGGCGGACGGGCTCTTTGAGGAGGCCGGCCTCAACGTGGAGCTTGTCACATTCAGCAGCGCTCTTGAGCGCAACGTGGCGCTGGAGACCGGCGCAATCGACGGTCAGCTCGCCGACCTGATCGCCACCGGGCTGATCAACAACACGGAGGACACCGTCTCAATTGTCAAGACGACCTACCGCGCGACGAATAACGTGGCCATGATTGCCCTGGTGGCGGGCGCGGACAGCGGCATCACGTCAGCTGGCGATCTGGCGGGCAAGAGCGTTGGCATCTCCACCAATTCGCTGATTGAATACCATCTGGATCAATATCTGGATGCCGCGGGGATTGATCGGGAGGCCGTCGTCAAGACCGAGGTCGCCTCCATTCCGCAGCGGATGGAGCTGTTGTCACAGGGCCAGCTGGACGCGGCGGTTCTCCCGGAGCCGCTGATCACGCTGGCCGTGAACGCCGGCGGCCACGTCATCCTGGACGATCGGCAAAGCCGTCTGGGTATGAGCGTGCTTGAGTTCAAGGTGGATTATCTGCGAGACCATGAGCAACTGGTGCGCAGGTTCGTCGAGATTCATGAGGACGCCGTCACACGCATCAACGAAAGGCCGGAGAACTACGATCATCTGCTGCCTGAGAGGGCGCGGCTGCCGGAATCCCTCATCGGCATCTTTGAGGTGCCGCCCTTCCCAAGCTCCGATGTCCCCACGCCGCAGGAAATCCAGCGGGCGAACGACTGGCTCATCGAAAAGGGTCTGATCACCACTCCCCGGGACTACGAGGTCTGGGTTGATGACAGATTCGTTCAGGATTCCTGAACCGCGGGGCTGAGACAGCATGACGCAACCGCGTCCCATTGCCCGCCTGGATGACGTGACGTACGCCTATCCGGGCGGCAATGCCGTCCTGCGCGGTTTTTCATGGTCGGTGCTCCCCGGTGAGTCCTGGGCGGTCATCGGGCCGTCCGGCTGCGGGAAAACCACGCTCCTCTACATCCTCGCGGGCCTGCGGCTGCCGTCCCGGGGGCATGTGGAGGTCGCGGGGGAGCGCATTGACGGCCCGCGCAAGGACATTGGCCTGATCCTGCAGGACCATGGGCTGCTGCCGTGGGAGACGGCGCTGAACAACGTGGGGCTGAGCCTCCGCCTGCGCGGAGCAAAGGCGCGAGCGTGGCGCGCGGAGGCGCGCGCCTGGCTGGAGCGGCTCGGGTTGGGAGACCTGGCGCACCGCTATCCCGGCCAACTCTCCGGCGGCCAGAAACAGCGCGTGGCGATTGCGCGAACGCTTGCCGTCTCCCCCGCCCTGATGCTCATGGATGAACCGTTCAGCGCGCTTGACGCCATGACCCGGGAATCGCTGCAGCTGCTGGCGCTGGATCTGGGCATCGCCCGGGGACGCAGCGCGATCCTGATCACGCACGACATCACAGAGGCGGTGGCGCTTGGAAACCGCATCCTCATCATGGGCACCGGGCCCGACGACGCGCCGACAATCATCGAGAACGGGGGCGCGGGGACGGCCGCTTACATCGGCTCACAGGAGTTCCATGACCGCGCCGGCGAGGTGAGGACGCGCCTCAACCTCCGCGCCGCGTCTCCGTTGGCGTAATGGCCGGCACATCTGCATGATGGCGGGAGCATTCCTGGCCCGGATGCGTGGCCGGGCCGCAACGCTCGGCGGGGGCATAGCGGTTGTTCTGGCGGGGCTGGCCGCGTGGCAGGCTCTCTCATGGATCGTCGATGCTCGAATCCTGCCTGGCCCGATTCCGGTTGTGTTGGCGCTGATTGATCAGCTTGATGAGGGCCTGCTGGGCCACGCGGCGGTCAGCGCCTGGCGCGTGGCGCTGGCCATCATCATCTCAATCAGCATCGCTGCGCCGCTCGGCCTGATCCTGGGCACCAACGCCCGGCTGTACTCTCTCTCTGCGCCGCTGATCTACCTCAGCTACCCCGTCCCCAAGATCGTCGTCCTGCCGGTCATCCTGCTGTTTCTCGGCCTGGGTGACGCCAGCAAGGTGACCATGATCGCCCTGATCCTGTTCTTTCAGATACTGATCCTCGTGCGGGATGAGGTGCGGACCGTTCGGGCGGAGTTGATCCTGTCAGTCCGCTCGCTCGGCGCAAACCGCCTGCAGCTCCTGCGCTATGTCTACGTCCCCGCCTCTTTGCCCGGCCTGTTCACGGCGCTTCGCATCAGCACCGGCGTCTCCATCGCCGTCCTGTTCTTCGTTGAGAGCTTTGGAACCCGGCAGGGGCTGGGCTACTACATCCTGGTTGAATCATGGGGCCGACTCGCGTATGAGGAGATGTACGCCGGCGTCATCACCATGGCCGTGCTTGGGCTGGGCATCTACTACGTGGTGGACGGACTTGAGCGCCGGCTGACCCGCTGGAACCGCGATAACCGCTAATTCACCGGAGACGCGCCGGCCACTGTCTGACCGCCTCTCCATCCGCAGCATCTGCGAAAAGGATTACGCCCCGGCAAAAACGCGCTCAAAAGCAGCGGCGGGTGTGCAGCCGGTTGGCTGCCCACCCACCCTTGGGCTGCAGTGCGAACGATGCGTGAGCCTAGCTCTCTGTCGGCGCCATCTTGAGCCAACTGGGGTTGGTGTCTGACGCCGGGTTGTTCGTCAGGCGAGTAACGGTTGTGCCGCTCAGGCTGCGAAGGTAGATCTCATTGTTCCCGTCACGGTCGCTCACGAATGCGATGGTGAAACCGTCAAGCTCACTGGTCCACGAGGGTTGGGTGTTATTGTAGGCGGCGTCCGGAGTGCGGTTATTGGGTCTGCGCCCATCCGCCTCAACTCGCCAGATATGGTTCATTCCACCCTCATTGGTCGTGGCCGCGACATTCGATTGGAAGAGAACCGCGCGGCCGGAGGGATCGTATTCCGGGTAGTCCTCCACCGCGCCGGGGGCCTCAAAGTCGCCGCCGGTCGTGCGGAACGTCTCCTGCGGAATCTTCCGGATGAACTTTCCCGTATCCGCGAGGAACAGGCGAATGTCCAGAGAATCCAGTGACGGCCCCGCGGCCACGGCGATCTCACGTCCCTGCGTCTTGATGCGCGCGTTGCGGAAGATCAGGGGGGCGTCGGTGTCCGGATCAGTTGTGTCCTGGATAATCGTCTCAAGACCCATCCCGTCCGCCCCGATGCCGGTGACGGGCAGAGAATACACCTGCGGGCGGCCCTCCTCCACATCGGGTGTCGACATGGTCAGCAGCAGCATCTCATCGCCCGGGAACCAGGCGAGGGACTCGACGGTACCGCCGATCCGGCCATTCGTGATGTTCTGCGGCTCTTCGATACCGCCCACATTCAGCAGCATGATGTCCGTCAGGTCGCCCTCCTTGCGGATGAACGCCACGCGAGCCCCATCGTGGCTCACGGACGGATAGATGTTGTCTGCGGGATCATTCGTGACCCGGGTTTCCATCGTTCCGTCATGCCAGATTGAGTAGATTTCCCAATTGCCGTCGCGGTCTGACTGGAAGAAGATGGGAATCCCCTCCTCTTCACCGCAGCCTGCGGCGGCAGTTGTGCCGAGAATGACCAGCAGGGCTAGTCCTAGCAATCGCCTCATGAAATGACTCCTCCCCCGGTGCGCCGTCGTCGGTTCGTGAACCCTGTCCTCAGTGTACCAATCCCATCCAAAGAGAATGCGACCCAACCCCGTGGGGCTGGGCCGCATATCGTCGTGTTTTGAACGCAAGCCCGTGCGGAAGGCGCTCTCTCTACCGGCCGCGTAATCGTGGATCAAGCACGTCCCGGAGCGCATCGCCAAACACGTTGAACCCGAACACCGCCATGCTGAGCGCGATGCCGGGGAAGATGATCACGTGCGGCGCCAACTCCGCAAAGTCAAGCGCGTTCGCATTGAGCATTCCGCCCCAGGAGGGCAACGGTTCCGGCACCCCCAATCCCAGGAAGCTCAGCGATGCCTCCGTCGTGATTGCGGAGCCAAGCCGCCCGGTCACAACGATAATCCACGGCGCCATGGAGTTGGGCATGATGTAGCGGAAGATGAGGCGCAAATGGCTTGCGCCAATGGTGCGGCCCGCAAGGACGTAATCCGTCTTTGTCACGGACAACGCCTGCCCTCTGACCACACGGATCATTGCCGGAAGCGCGGGGATTGAGATCGCGACGATCGTCACCTCAATGCTGAAGCTCTGCAGAATGGCGACGATTGCCATCGCAAGAATCAGGCCGGGGAACGCCTGCAGGATGTCCACAAGGCGCTGCCCAAGAAGGTCAACCCAGCCGCCGAAGTACGCGCTGGTGATGCCCAGGACGCCAGCAATCGCTCCCGCTCCCAGCGCGACGGCGAAGCCCACGTACAGGGAAATCTGAGCGCCGAACACGATGCGGGTGAAAAGATCACGTCCGTATCTGTCTCCGCCAAGCCAGTGCTCCGAACTTGGGGGCACCAATTGCGCGACGCCGTCCAGCGCGAACTTGTACGGCTGGCTCCCCGTATAGCTGGCGGAGTTTGCCGCGATGATCTCCCACAGCGGCGCGGTGGCCGCCATCAGAATGAGAAATGCGACCAGCGCCAGGCCCAGGAGCCCCAACGGGCGGCGGCGCCACAATATCCAGTTCCTTTGCAGAATGTTTCGGCGTACTCGCCCGCCGATGATCTCAGCTACTGCCTCTGTCTGCGCGGCCATCGCGTCTCTCCTTCAGTCGTCTCTCAACTCTTTCCCGTGTCGATGCGTATCCCGTTGCTGCGATTGCTATGCCGACCTAGTACCGGATGCGGGGGTCAAGCCAGCCGTACAGCAGGTCCACCCCCAGGTTGGCGAAGACCACCGCGAAGCCGGTCAGCGTCACGACCAGCTGCACAACCGGATAGTCCCGCTGGTTGATCGCGTCCACCATCATGCGGCCAACGCCCGGCAGGCCAAAGACCTGCTCCGTGACGACGAGGCCCGTGACGGTGATGGGGAGGAAGATCCCGATCAGTGTCAGAACCGGGATGAGGGCGTTCCGCATGGCGTGCCGGACGATGATCACGCGCTCGCGCAGTCCCTTGGCGCGCGCCGTGCGGATATAGTCCTCGCGCATGACCTCCAGCATCGTCGCCCGCATCATGCGCAGCGGCACGCCCATCAGGAAGCCCAGCCCGATGATGAGTGACGGCCAGATGAGCTGGGCCAGGTTGCCGAGCGGGTCCTCCCACAATGGCGTGTACCCCTGCTGGGGTATCCAGTCAAAGGTGCGGACGAAGATGAGGATCAGCATCATTCCGCTCCAGAACGTCGGAACTGAGATGCCGAGGATGGCCAGGCCGCGGATGAGGTAGTCAAAGAAGGAGTCCTGCTTGAGCGCGGCGACCACTCCGCCGGAGATGCCCAGGATGCTGCCGATAATGAGGCCCATGACGCCCACCTGCAGGCTCAATGGCGCCTTGCGCGCCAGCAGATCGGCCATGTCCGCGTTGTAGAAGAAGGACTTGCCAAAGTCCAGCGTCAGGATGCCGAACAACCAGTCAAAGTACTGGACGTAGAGGGGGCGGTTGAGCCCCAGTTCCTCCCTCAGTTTTTCAAGCTGCTCCGGTGTCCCGACCAGGCCGCTTTCCCCGCCCAGCATCAGGACCGCCACGTCGCCGGGCGCGACGCGCATAATCAGGAACACCACAACGGTGACGCCGAAGAGCGTCGGTATCGCCAGTAACAACCGGCGGATAATGTAAGACCACATCTGCTTTCGCCCCTCCCCGTAGGCTACAAGCCAACTCAGTCCTCATTGCGCGGGCGCTGCGTAGACCGCAGTGCGTCACCCGCGTTTCGCACCATGCTATGGATGCCACCCTGTTGTGTCAAGGGATTGGCCATTCGGCTTGGCGCCATCACCGCAAAACTTCCGTCTGTTCCGCCGGTCTAATACCGAATGCGGGGGTCAAGCCATCCGTAGATCAGGTCCACTCCCAGATTGGCGAAGACCACCGCGAAGCCCGTCAACGTCACAACCAACTGAACAACCGGATAGTCCCGCTGATTGATTGCGTCCACCATCATGCGGCCAACGCCCGGCAGGCCAAAGACCTGTTCCGTGACGACGAGGCCCGTGACGGTGATGGGCAGAAAGATCCCAATCAGCGTCAGCACCGGGATCAGGGCGTTCCGCATGGCGTGGCGAACGATGATCATCCGCTCCTTCAGGCCCTTGGCGCGCGCCGTGCGGATGTAGTCCTCACGCATGACCTCCAGCATCGTCGCCCGCATCATGCGCAGCGGCACGCCCATCAGGAAGCCCAGCCCGATGATGAGCGAGGGCCAGATGAGTTGGCTCAAATTGGCGAGGGGATCCTCCCAGAGCGGGACGTACCCCTGCTCCGGTATCCAGTCAAAGGTGCGGACGAAGATGAGGATCAGCATCATTCCGCT
>JAAXGS010000001.1 GCA_012271225.1 Dehalococcoidia bacterium
GCACACGACATAAAGTCGTGGACGGGGGGGGGGGGGGTAGATGCCCGACGGCCTCCCCAGCCAGGCAAGGAAGCTTGTCGAGCAGTATCAGCACGCGCTCGATGCGCGAAAGGAATTGCGCCGCGCCGCCAAAAGCGGCGCATCGCTCTTTGCTGACAAGGACGCCGTCCATAAAGAGGCACTCGACGCCCTTAAGAGTATTCGTCACCGCCTCAGCGCGCTTGAACGAGAAATCAACGCCGCGGCCGGGGTGGACGAACGGCCGGACGTCGAGGCAACGACCCTCTGGGACTTTCCCACTCAATCCTACGGGGTCGTGAAGAAGGGCGATTCCAAATACCAGGGCGTCACGCCCGCCTTCATCATCTACAACATGCTCCAGCGGTATACGCAGCCGGGCGACCTGGTCCTGGATCCGATGTGCGGCTCCGGCACGACCATCGATGTCTGCACGGAAGAGGGGCGCAGCGTCATTGGCTACGACATTAATCCGCCGCCGGCGCGCGACGATGTCATACAGAACGATTCCCGGAGCATCCCCCTCGATGATGAATCGGTTGATATGGTGTTCATCGACTCGCCGTATGGCGACAACGTAAACTACAACGATCAGCCCGGGAACATCGGTCAGCATTCGGCGGAGCTGCCGGATTTCTACGCCGCGCTGCGCGATGTGGCGCAGGAGATTTTCCGCGTCCTCAAGACCGGCAAGACACTGGGCTGGCTCATCGGAGACCAGTGGGTCAAGAAACGCTATACACCCGTTGGCATGCTGGTCTATCAGATGCTCGTCGATGACGTGGGGTTCATCCCCATCGACTGGATCGTTGTCGCCCGCCGCAATCAGTCATCCAACACAGGGCTCTGGGCGGGCCGCGCCCGCAGGCACAATTTCTACCTGCGCGGCCACAAGCACCTGCTCCTGATGCGCAAGCCCCGGGAACTCGTTGAGCAGATTAATGGGTTTAGCGTCACACGGATTGGCATCGATCAGCACACCCGGAAGCCTCAGGCCCGGAACTGGCAGAAATACAAGTAAACCGCCTGCATCCCCTATCAGGGGCGGGAAGGCCGGAACGCGCCCCCCGCGTCAGGCGGTGGCGCGGCGATACAGGATTGTTGTGGCGGTCAGCGTGGCGGCTGTCATGGCGATGAGAATGGCGACGCCGGGCAGGATGTCCTGCCAGACCCAGCCGACGATGATGATGGCGCGGATGGCCTCCAGCACGTAGTTGACGGGGTTGATGGACACCGCGACCTGAAACCATCCCGCAAGCAGCTCCTTGGGCATGAACGCCGTCGTCAAAAAGACCGCAGGGAAGAAGAACGTGAAGGATGATTGCGTTGCCTGCACGCTGCGCGTCCGAATGGCGATGATCAGGCCGAGGCAGGACCAGGTGATGCCAAAAATCGTGCCGAGCACAAGAATGGCAATCAGGCCCGGCCAGCCGGACACGGCGGTGACCCCCATGAACACGCCGATGATGATGATGGTCAACCCCTGAATTGCGCCGCGCGTGGCGGAGACAAGCAGCACGCCCAGCAGGATGGAGATGCGGTAGATGGGCGCCAGCAACAGCTTGTTGAGATACCCGGACAGATCGTCCGTCAGCAGATTGAATCCCGCGTCAATGCCGCTCAGCACCATTGCCTGCACAATGATCATCGGCAAGATGAAGGTGACGTAGCTCTCCGTCGGAAAGCCCGGCAGCATGGACACGTTGTCAAACGCGGCGGCGAAGACGACAAACAGGAAAACGTTGATGAAAATGGCCGGCAGCAGTTGCGAGGGCTGCGTAACCCATGCGCGCAGATTGCGCAGGTAGATGTACCAGGTCTGCAGAATCAAACTGGCCATCGTCGCTGACTAACCGCCGTCGCTCAGCCCAAGCCAGGGCCGCATGGCGTTGTTCATCTCATCTCCGCCGGTCTCCTCATCCCGGATCATGCGCCCCGTGTGCTGCAGGAACACGTCATCGAGAGTCGGGCTTGCCACGGACAGGTTGGAGACCGGCACATCACTATCGGAAAGCAGGCGCAGGAGCGCCGGAACCGCCGCGCCGCCGTTCTGCACGGTCACGGCCAACCCGTCCTGCACGCGCGCCGTCGCGGACACGTACGGCTGCTCATCCGCCAGTGACTGCGCCTTTACCGTCAGCGCGTCCCGCTCCTCTGGTGATTCGGGCTGCGTGATGGTGATGGTCACCACGTCGCCGCCGACCTGTCCCTTGAGGGCGGCGGGGGAGCCCTCCGCGACAATCTTGCCGTGGTCAATGATCGCCATCCGCTCACACAGCCGGTCCGCCTCATCCATCATCTGTGTGGTCAGGATGATGGTTGCGCCCTCCTCCGCGTTCAGACGGCGCAGATGATCCCACAGGGTGAAGCGGCTCTGCGGATCCAGGCCCGTTGTCGGTTCATCAAGAAAGAGCACCTTTGGGTGGTGGACAAGCGTGGCGACAAGGTCCAGTCGGCGGCGCATTCCGCCGGAGAACGTGCCGATCTTCTTCTCAGCAACGGACGACAGGCCGATCAGCTCCAGCAGTTCCGATGCCCGCTCACGCGCCATCGGGCTGCGCAGGCCGTACAGCCGCCCCTGCAGCGTGAGGAAGTCGAACGCCTTGGCAAGGTCATCGAGCCCGGCGGTCTGCATGGCGACGCCGACGTTGCGGCGTATCTGTTCCGGAGCATGGTCGACGTCATGGCCGGCGACCGTCACCCTGCCGGATGTCTTCTTCAGCAGAGTGGCCAGGATCTTGAGGGTGGTGCTTTTTCCGGCGCCGTTGGGGCCCAGAAAGCCGAAGAACTCCCCCTCATTGACGACAAAGTCGATATCATCGACGGCGCGCGTGCCACCCGGATACACCTTGACAAGGTTGCGGACATCAATAGTGCCCGCAGGATTCTCTGGCACCCCACCTCCAACACATGTGGCAACACACCGGGCGAGTCACACCATCACTACGCGGCAAGCCGCCGCCCGCCGCGCCCGGAACATCCATGATACCCGCCGCCGTCCGCACTGTCATGGACCAACGGGCGTGGGAGAGGGGTCCAAGCGTCCAATGCGCCCTGCGCGTCCACGCCCCGGCAGGCGCATGTGCGGCGGGCAGCCAGTTGCGATGATGCTGGAGCGGGTGAGGGGTCGGGGCGTTGTCTTGTCGAGGTGGGGGCGGGATGCCTATACTGTGGTGTGCGGAGAACCCACCGATCGATTGATTGACCAACCACTCAGACAGCCAAACCGTCAGACCGGACTGAACTGATCTGCCATGCCCAAGAGAACCTACCAACCAAAGGTGCGCCGCCGCAAGCGCGTTCACGGCTTTCGCTCCCGCATGCGGGAGCACGGGGGGCGCTCCGTCATCGCGCGTCGCCGCGCCAAGGGCCGTCATCGCCTCAGCGTCTAGCCGTCCCGCCATGTTGACCGGTCTGGCGGACTCGCGTCTGCGTCGACGCTCCGATTTCACGCGCGTGTCCAACATCGGCAAGGGACGCGCCAACAACCTGGTGGTGCTGCGCTACGCGCCGAACGATCTCTCGACCATGCGGGCCGGGTATGCCGTGAGCAAGCGTGTTGGGGGCGCCGTGCGCCGCAACGCGGTCAAGCGCCGCCTGCGTGAGGCCGTGCGCAAACTTGGGCCGCGTGAGCGTCCCGTTGATCTCGTCTTCATTGCCCGGCCGGAGATCGCGCAGGCGGACTATCACGGGATTGAATCGGCTGTTGCGGATGTGCTGACTCGCGCCGGTCTACGCCGCGCCGCAGACGGTGACGCCACGCCCGCGCACGCCGGACGGACGACGCAGCGATGACCACCGTCACACTCGGCCTGCTGCGCCTCTACAAGCGCGTTCTCTCGCCGCTCCTGCCCTCCGCGTGCCGATACCAACCGACGTGCTCAGACTACGCGCGTGAGGCCGTGGAGCGGTACGGCAGCAGACGCGGGATCATGCTCGCGCTGCGTCGGCTGGCGCGGTGCCACCCGTTCCGGGAAGGGGGGTACGACCCTGTCCCGTAGGCTCGTCTCCGCGCGCGCGTTTTTCCTGCCGGGCCGCAGTGGGGCCGGGTGGAACGCCGCTCGACCTCTCATCCTGCTGCTCGCCGCCCTTGCCTTGTTTCTGGCGGGGGGGTGCACCGCCGGCAGCCTCTTCTCCACCACCGTCTGGGCCGCGCCGGTCCTTCTTGATGATGAGACCGTTGTCCTCGGCACGCAGACCGGCCACATTGTGATTGGCAACATCATCACCGGCGCTGAGCTTGGACGATGCGAGACCGGCGAGGGGCGCAACGGCGTCCGCGCCGTCTACGGCACGCCGCTTCTGCATGACGGCCGCATCTACGCCGGCGGGTTTGACGGCTTCCTCTACGCCATCCCGCCGCAGTCACTTCTGCCGGAGTCTGAGGCGGAGTGCACCCCGTTCTTTGAGGCGGACTCCGCCATCGTCGGCGGGCCGGCCCTCACTGCGGACGGCGTCATGCTGATTGGCACGGAGGGCGGAACGCTCTATGCGCTGGACCCGCAGAACGCCTCCGTGATCTGGACCTTTGAGGCCGAGGGAGAGTTGTGGGGAACGCCCGTGCTTGGCGATGGCCTGGCGTACATCGGCACGCTGCGCGGCGTTCTGCACGCGGTGCGTCTGGGAAGCGGCGGCGGCACGGAGGCATGGCGGCATCAGGCAGGGGCCGGCATTGGCGGCATGACCCTCTCCGGAAACACCCTGTACGCGGGCGCCTTTGACAGAAATCTGTACGCCCTGAACGCGGAGACGGGCCGGCCTGAATGGCCCGCGCCCTTCACAGCGGACAATTGGTTCTGGGCCGCCCCCCTGATCATCGGAAACCGGATCTACGCCCCATCGCTTGACCACTCCCTCTACATCCTGAACGCGGACACCGGCGCGCCCGCCGCGGACCCGGTGATGACCGGCGGCGCGATTCGGAGCGCTCCGGCCGTGGCGGGCAATCGCATCATCGTGGCGAATGAGGAGCGGGAGACGTGGTGGATCGACCCGGAGACGGGACTCGGGATCGTGGGGGGCAAGCTGCCGGATGCCATGTACGCGCCCCTCGTGACGCTTGGTGAGAGTGACGCGCTCTTCTTCGCGCAGGACGGCATCGTCTACCGCGCCTCGCCGTCGCTCAGGCAGCCGGTGCGGGTGTTCCCGCTGGAATAGGCGACAGGCAGAGACAGAGGCAATGGAAGTCGTCGGCGATATCTTCATCTTTCTGCTCCTGCAGCCGATGCTGAACGGGCTGGTGCTGCTGTACAGCCTGTTGTTTGAGAGCATGGCGCTTGCCATCATCGCGCTCACCATCATCGTGCGGGTGGCCTTCTATCCGCTCACCATCAAGCAGCTGCAGTCCTCCGCGCGGATGCAGGCGCTGCAGCCGCAGATGCAGGAGATCAGGAACCGGTACAAGAACAACCCGCAGCTGCAGCAGCGGGAGACGATGAAGCTGTACCGCGAGGCCGGAATCAGCCCTCTGGGCTGCCTTGGCCCGATGGTTGTCCAGTTCCCAATCTGGATTGGCCTGTACTGGGCCATCATCAAGGGGCTGGGGAATCTGCCGGGGAGCTTTGTCTATCTGTCGCAGCGATTCTATTCCTGGCTTCCCGTGGGCGCGGAGGCGTTGCCGCTGAACACGGAGATGCCGTGGATCACAGGATCACTGGACCTGTCCACGGCCGATTCCACCCCGCTGCTGCCACTGCTGGTCGCCGCGTCCACCTGGGCGCAGCAGCGCATCATGCAGCCGCCGGCGATGTCCGATCAGCAACGGCAGCAGCAGCAGATCATGCTCTTCATCTTCCCCATCATGCTTGGATTCCTCGCCTTTACTTTCCCCTCAGGATTAGCCCTATACTGGTTTGTCTCAAATATCATCACAATTGGTATGCAAGGGTTTATTTCGGGGTGGGGAAATCTGGTGCCGGGGAGACCACGCTTGAGTCTTGCGGGCATTGTTTCCCCTCAGCCACAGATTGAGACGAGGTCAGACAATGGATCAGAACCAGGAATGGACGGGGAGGACAGTCGAGGAGGCGATTCAGCGGGGCCTCGACGAGCTCGGCCTCGACCGCGAAGACGTCGACGTCGACGTTCTTAGCGAGGGCCGCTCCGGTCTTCTCGGACTCCGCTCGGAGCAGGCGATGGTGCGCCTGACGCCCCGACAGGAGACGTCTGAATCGGCGTACGCATCCTTCGCCGCGCTCTCCGCGGACGGGGAGCGCGCGCGGGAGATGCTGGAGGAGCTGCTTCGGCTGATGGACGTGGAGGCGGATGTCGCCATCTATGTCCCAGGCAGTGATCCGGAG
>JAAXGS010000226.1 GCA_012271225.1 Dehalococcoidia bacterium
CGTTCATCCTGAGCCAGGATCAAACTCTTCGTACGAATTGAACGGAAGACCCTCGGCCTTCCTTTCCTTCTCTTCCACTATCCAACTGTTAAGGCGCTTTCGCCCCTCCCGGAAGAGGGGCGTACCGATTAGCCTATGCCCGCCGCATGACCGTGTCAAGCCCGCCCGCCCCCATTCTCGCGCCGTTCCGCGCGGATGGAGACCGGGTTGCGGCATCACCACCGGCGCCGGGTTCATCGTGGCCGCCCGCTCTCCGTCTGACGGACAGGCGAGGGATGATGCGATGCCAGTCCCCTCCCGCGCCATTGACAGAACAGCCAACAGCTCGTATGACGGGTTCAGCAAGGCCAACGGCCCGCCCTCCGCCTGACGGGCAGGCGCAGGGATCCTGTCATTCAGGGCCGCGCACGGGAGGGTGTATGGCAGTTCCTGATCGGAGCGGCACGGACGCTTCCACGCGGGACAGCTCGATGAGCGGCGGCAGGACTGCAGTTATCATCGCGCTGGGCGGCGTGGCCGCTGTTCTGATTCCGGCCGGGATAACATGGCTCATCGTTGTGGGTCTCAGCGACGCCTGGGCAGGCGGAATGCTCCCGGGCGCGCTCATTGGCCTCTTTCTCTTTGTGCGCATCATCGCCTTCTTCGCAATGCTCATCCCGCTGCGCATGGCTCTTCGCGCCGTCTTCGGCGCCCTCACGTCCGCACAGGACACCGTCTCTCCAAACACCGCCCTCACCTTCTATGCCCTCGTCGTTGTGTACGCCGCGTTCGGCACGTTGATTCCGAACATCGCCCTCACGATCTTATTCTTCGAGCCGGTCGTGTATCTGCTTCTCGCCCTGCTCATGCTCATCGCGGCGCGCGTGGGCGCTCTATCGACTCAGAGCCCGTCCGGCGGCGGAGCGGCGGTACTCGACCTCTCACGTCCCAACGCGCGCCGCGCCACACGGCTAACCCTGCTGGCCGTCGCCGCGATGCTCGCCGCGTCCGTCACATACGGGTGGCTCGCCATTCGAGGCGACGTGATGGACTGCTTTGTGCGGGAGTGCTCATCCGTCCAGGTTCTGAGCGTCGCCGGCCTGCTGAGCGGGGCGGGGATCGTAACGGCGGCCGCCGTGCTATGGAGTCTGCGGACACGGACCCGCGTGACGCCGCACGGCGTCATCGTCACGAC
>JAAXGS010000227.1 GCA_012271225.1 Dehalococcoidia bacterium
CCTCGGACGTTTGGATACCGTCCGGCGCGCTGGTGGAGGAGCTGCTGGCGAGGACCATCCGGCGCGAGATTCAGAGCGGGCCCGCCGCATACTTTGCGCCTATAGCTCATACCAGGGGACTCGTGGGTCTCGTGAGCGGCGCCGTCAACGACTTGCTGGCTGAAGCGGTACACCCGCGGGCCTTCGCCGCAGCCGCTGAGGAATCTGAGTCCCCCAGCCTCAAGGCGCTGGCAGCTATCTATACCGCTTACCGCGCGGAGCTTCAACGGCGGGGTTGGGCGCACCCCGCGCAAATCGCGGAGACGGCGGCGGATACCGTAATTGCAGGCGCCTCGCTGCCCCCTGTCGTCACACTTGACGGCTTCCACCTCTTCCGCGGAACTGAGCTGAAGCTGCTTGAAGCGTTGGCCGAACGGACGGAGGTTGTCATCACACTGGATCCCGGAGCGGGGGCGCGGGCAAGACACGACTATGAAAGGCTGCGCGGCCTGTTCCCCGCCGCGCAGGTACACGATAGAGGAGACGACTCAACCAATACCTCAACAGTCGTATCAAGCAGCGCCGCCGACCGCGAGGCCCAACTTCGCGCCATCGCCCGGCAGATAAAGCGGCGCTTGACCGACGACCCTTCGCTGCGCCCGTCCGACTTTGCCGTGACGTTTCGCAGGGTATCGCCCTATCTGAGCCTTGCCCGTCAGATCTTCGCCGAGTACGACCTGCCCCTTGATCCCGCCGCCGCCGAGCGCCTCAGCGCCCGGCCCCTGGGTACCTGGCTCAGACGCCTGCTGCAACTGGCGCAAGAGGGCTGGCGTCTGAGAGATGTCGTCTCGGCGCTCTCCAGCGGCTTCATTGACCTTGGACGCTGGCACATGTCGCGAGACGACGTGGCGCGCTTCGCGCGGTGGGCGCGGCAGAGCAACCTCTGGGGAGGAAAAGACAAACTGGAGCGAGCCGCGGACGGGCTGAAGGCAGAGGCGGATAAAGACAGCGCGCCGGAGACCACCCGGGAGGAGCTGCGTCGCGCCGCCGATGGCGTGACTGCGGCCCTTGAGGAGCTGCGCGCCATGCTGGAGCGGCCCGTGAGCTCTCCGGCCGAGCACGCGCGGCGGCTTGAAGAGGCGCTGTTCGGCGCGACGGCCCTCGTCAGCGCAGACGCGCGGCGGCGGCCAGGAGTAGACACGGAGCTTGACGCCCTCCGCGGTTATCTCAGAGAGATCATCCTGACCCACGAGACCCTGGGAGACGAGCCTGAGCCATTCGAGGTGTTCCTGCTCAGGCTGGAGGGAAAGCTGGACGCCCCGGCCGTGCTGTTACAGGAAGCCGGTGGAGCGCTCCTTGCGCCAATGCACACCCTCCACGGCCTGCGCTTCCACTTCGTGGCCGTAGGTGGGCTGATAGAGGGCGAGTTTCCAGCGCCACGCAGCCCCGCCGCATTGCTCGGAGGCAGCGCAAGAGATTTGATAAACAGCGGAGGGCCTGTTCTTCCACCTGAGCCCCGGCTGTCGGAGGATGAGCTGTGGGACGCCGTGGCCACCCGTGCGGATGGCGTAACATCTCTGTGGAGAACGCGCCT
>JAAXGS010000024.1 GCA_012271225.1 Dehalococcoidia bacterium
TTGCGGCGCGCCAGCCCTGCCATGTCCCTCACCCCCTCACGCCCGGTCTGCTGCTGCACGGCCAGCAACACCATAAAGGCCACCATGGTGGACGCCGCATAGCTGACGATGTGAATCAACATACCGGCGGCGGGTTTGGCGGGGTCCGCCGCGCCAAGCGCCGCAATGCCCAGCAGGAGATAGCCCACCTGTCCGATGCTGGAATAGGCCATCAACCGTTTCAGATTCGACTGCAGAATGGCGACGAGGTTGCCGAGCATCATGCTCAGGACGGCCAGCAGGATGAATATCCAGTCCCAGAAGAGGACGACGGGCTCCAACGCAACGGCGACAAGGCGAATGAGCAGCGCAAACCCCGCCGCCTTTGACGCGGCGGCAAGATACGCCGTGATGGGGATGGGCGCGCCCTCATAGACGTCCGGCGTCCACATGTGAAACGGCACGGCGGCCACTTTGAAACCGAGCCCGGCGGTCAACATCGCCAGCGCGATGATCAGTCCCGGGCTTGTCTCCGCCGCGGCCAGGCCTTGCGCGACGCGGTCGTATCGCGTATCGCCGGTCAGGCCGTAGATGTACGTGATCCCCAGCAGCAGGAACGCGGAGGCCAGAGCCCCAAGCAGAATGTACTTCGTGCCCGCCTCATTCGTGCGACGCTCACGCCACGTGTAGGAGGCGAGGATGTAAAGGGAAAAACTGAGCAGCTCAAGGGAGATGTACGCCGTGATCAACTCCCCCGCCGCCGCCATTCCCATTGCGCCGACCGCCGACATCATGAGCAGGGCGACGAACTCACCGGGGCTGTCAATCGATGTCACAAACCGGGATGATCCCAGAATTGTCACTGCGGCAAGGACAACAAACAGCGCGAAGAAGAAGTAGGAGTAGCTGTCAAATATCAGAATCCCGCCCGCGAATCGATGCACAGCGCCATCCTGCGTGACCAGAATGACGGCAGCGACAACGGCAAGAGCAGCCGCGCCGGCATACACAAGAAAGGCTCTCGAAAGGCGCGGGACAATCAGGTCGAGCGTGAACGCGCCAAAGGCAAGACCCGTCACCAGGTAGCCGGGGAGCAGCAGTGACCAGTTCACAGCGTCACCCGCGTCAGGCGCGCTCCGCCAGCGCCGCCACGGCAACGATGATGACCACCGCAATGACGAACACCAGGGCGTAGTTGAAGACGTAGCCGGTCTGCAGGCCGCGCAGCAGATGCCCCGCGTCCACGGTCCTTGCGGCGCTGCCGTCAACGCCGGCGTCATTCACCACACGCCGGTCGATTTCCCGGATGAGGGCGGCGAACGTCAGGACCACACGATCAATCACCCACTGCGCCGCCGCGTCAATGTAGAAGCGGTTGAACACAAGGCGCGGCAGGTTGCCGAACGATTCAAGCGCGGATGGATCGACACGCTCCTTTTGGTTCCAGTAATTCAGCCCAATCCCAATCCCCGCCACGGCGGTCAGCGTGGAGGCCAGGGCAAGCAACGTGTTGAGATGGAACTGGCGATGGCCCTCTGTGAGGAACTCAATGACGTCCCAGCCAAACGTCAAGATGATGCCGAGGACGGCTGCCAGCGCCGCAAGAATCAGCAGGGGCGCGCCCATCAGGAACGGCGGGTCATGCAGGGTGGGGGCGTGGCGCTCATCGCTGCCCTCCCCTGCTGCGGCCCGGCCGGGCTCTCCCTGCGTCACCACCAGCGCGAGCCGCGTCATATACAGGGCGCTCAGGAAGGATGCCAGAATTGCGCCGAAGAAAATCACGTAGCCCGCCACAGTCCCGATCTCAAGCGCCGGAGCCAGCAGCCCCTCCTTGGAGAAGAAACCGCTTAACGGCGGGAATCCGGCAAGCGACACGCTCCCGATGATGAACACCGCCGCCGTCAGCGGCATGGCTCTGCTGAGACCACGCATCTCATACAGCGAGGCGGCAGAGGCATGAATGGCGTGCAGCGCCGCGCCCGCAGCCAGGAAGAGCAGCGCCTTGAAATACCCGTGTGTCAGCAGGTGAAAGAGGCCGCCGCTCGGATCCCGATGCGCGGGGTCCGCCACAAGCCCCGCCGCGCCCAGCGCGGCCATCATCAAGCCCAGCTGGCTCACGGTTGAATAGGCCAGGATTCGTTTGACGTCAATCTCGCCCAGGGCGAGCAGGCCGGCCAGTATGGCCGTCACCACGCCAATCGCCGCCGCAAACCAGAGCACGGCCGGCGCGGCCACAAAGAGATCGAACATCCGCGCCACCAGAAAAACGCCGGCCGCAACCATCGTCGCCGCGTGGATCAGCGCGCTCACGGGCGTCGGCCCCTCCATGGCGTCGGGCAGCCAGATATGGAACGGGAACTGCGCGCTCTTGCCCATCGCGCCCAGAAACAGCAGGAACGCCACCAGCGTCGCCTCGCTTCCGTCCAGGGCCGCAATCACCCCTCGAATATCGAATGTCCCGGAGTATAGATAGGCGAGTATGATGCCGATGAGCAGGCCCACATCGCCAAAGCGGGTGGTGATGAACGCCTTCTTTGCCGCCTCCGCCGCCGAGCGCCGTTCCCAATAGAAACCGATCAGCAGGAAGGAGCACAGACCAACCAGCTCCCAGGAGATGTACAGAAGCAACAGGCTGCCGGTCAGCACCAGCGCCAGCATGGACGCCGCAAACAGTGAATGAGCCGCATAGTACCAGCCGAAGCGCGGCTCTCCCCTCATATATTCCAGTGAGTACACCTGAACGGCCAGGGAGACCGACGTAACCAGGATCATCATCATCACGGAGATGCTGTCGACCACATAGCTCAGGCCGAACTCCGCGCCGCCGGCTGACAGCCATACGATCCTGCCCTCGTATTGCCCGTCCGCCAGATAGTCGCCCAGCGCGCCAAGCGAGCCGATGAAGGCGAGCCCAATCGCTCCGATGCTCACATAGGACGCGGCCTTTGGAAGGACCTGCAGCCGTCCAACCGCCAGGATGACGAACGCGGCGAGCGGCAGCGCCGCAACAAGCCACGCTCCTTGCGCGCCGATGGGAATCGCATCGAGCAGGGCCGTCATCGGGGTACTCGTTATTGCTGTAACGTGGAGATGCGGTCCAAGTTGACCGTCTCCCAGTTTCTGAACATCCGCAGCACGATGGCGAGCGCGAGACCAACCTCCGCCGCCGCAATGGTGATCACGAAGATGATGAGCACGTGCGCGATGGCCTCAGTGCCCGCGACGTACCGCGCGAACGCGATGAGGTGGACATTGACGGCGTTCAGCATCAGCTCAATGGACATCAGGACGAGAACGGCGTTCCTGCGAGCCAGCACGCCGTACAGGCCGAGGCAGAACAGCGCCGCTCCCAGAATCAGCATGAACTCAAGCGATGTCATGCGCCCTCGCGGCCACTCCTGGTAAGCACAACCGCCCCGATGAGCGCCACAAGGAGCACCAGCGAGGCGATCTCAAAGGGAATCAGGAAATCGCTGAACAGCAACTCGCTCAGCGCCGTGAACTCCGCCATTGGATCGGATGAGGCGTCCCGGGTCCTCCACGGCGTTGACAGGGCGGTGGCCGTCAGCAAGATGAACAGCCCAAAGCAGGCCATCGCCGCCAGAGGCCGTTGTTGATTATCCTGCTGATGCGCCTGCTCCGGCGCGCGCGTCAACATGATGGCGAAGAGCAGCACAATGGTGATCGCTCCGCCGTAGATCAGAATTTGGGCCAGCGCGATGAACTCCGCAAGCATCATCAGAAACAGGCCCGCGACGCCAACGAGGGAAAGCAGCAGAAAGACGGCCGCGTACACAACGCTCCGCGTCGCGACAACGCCGACCGCCCCGGCGACCGTGATGATTCCCACCGCGCCCAGGATCGCCGCCGCGATCATTCCCGATCCGCCTCGGATTGATTATCGGCGGCGTCCGGTTCGCCCTGGGAGGTATCCGCGGCGCTTGTCTCCACGGTCTCTCCACGCTCCGCAGCACGCTGCGCCCGCAACTCCGCCACGCGACGGCGCGCCTCCGCAACCCGCTCATCGCCTGCGCCTGTTTCTGCCGGCGGCGCGGCGCCTGTCTCTCCGGTTTCTCCACGCTCCGCCGCCCGCTGCGCACGCAACTCCGCCGCCCGACGGCGCGCCTCCGCAACCCGCTCATCGCCTGCGCTCGCTTCTGAGGGCGGCGCGGCGCTCGCCTCTCCGGTCTCTCCCCGCTCCGCCGCACGCTGCGCACGCAACTCCGCCGCCCGACGGCGAGCGGCGGCGACGCGATCCTCGCCCTCCGCGGCGTCTCCGGCGCCGGTGGCGGCCGTTCCGCCTCCCTGGGCCGCGGCCCGACGCTGGGATTTGCGCGCCTCCGGCGGAGACCACCGCCCCCTGGCCTCCTGCTCACGCCCGCTTTCAAGCAGGGCCTCAAGATCCAAAACGAGGTTTGGTCGGGCGTATTGGCTTGCGTCAAAGTTGTCGGACATGATGATGGCGTCAAAGTTGCAGTACTCGACGCACAGGCCGCACATGATGCAGTCGGCAACGTTCAACTCAAAATAATCGACGATCTTGCGGCGGGAGCTATCGCCCTCGGCGTGTTTCGGATTGTCCATCATGGCCACGTCGATACAGTCCGTGGGGCAGATCCGCATACAGACCAGGCAGCCGGTGCAGTACGGCTCAGGCACGTCCTTGTCCCACGTCAGGACCGGATGGGCCATGAATCGGGGCGTCAGCGCGGGCGCGACCGTTGGATACTCCGCGGTGACCGGCGGACGAAACGCCAGCTTCATGGTTGTAATCAGACTCTTGAATGTGCCCAACATGTCTACTGTGCCCACCTCTGCCTGAACTGATTGAGCCGCTGCTCTCTGCGCCGCTGAATGATGAAACCCGTCACCACCGCGAGGGCGATGCTGACCACACTGATTATCCCGCCTGCCAGCCACAGTTCCCAGTCGTTCCGCTGCTGCGCGTAGACGACGGTCGCCACGACAACCAGGTTCACAAGAGACGCCGGAATGGCCAGTTTCCACGCGAACGCCATCAACTGGTCGATGCGCAGACGCGGCAGCGGCGCCCGTATCCAGAACACCAGGAGAATGATCGCGGAGATTTTCAGAATGAGATAGAGCGGCTGCAGCGGCGGAAACTGATCTGAGAACGGCCCGTTCCAGCCCCCCAGAAAGAGAATCGCCGCCAGAAAGGCCATCGTCGCCAGGCCTGCGTATTCCGTCAGGAAGAACACGCCCCACCGGATGCCGGAATACTCCACAAACGCGCCTCCAACGATCTCCTCTTCGGCGTGGGGGATGTCGAACGGGATGCGCGCCGTTTCCGCAAGCGCGCCAACCAGAAACAGCGCGAACCCCAACGGCATGATCAGGAGGTAGGGCACGCCGCCCTGCGCCTCCACAATGCCCGCAAGACTGAACGGACGATCCGTCGCCGTCTGGGCGAGAAGCCCGACGGCGAGAACGGCAAACACCAGCGGCAGCTCATAGCTGATGAGCTGAGCGGCGTTCCGGGCGCTCCCCAAGAGCGCGTATTTGTTGTTCGATGCCCAGCCCGCCAGCACATGCCCCACAACGGAGAGGCCCAGAATCGCAACCACATAGAACAGGCCGATATCCAGGTCACTCAGGATCAGGCCGGATGAAAACGGGAGAACCATCCACAACATGAAGATTGGGGTGAAGATCAGGAGGGGCGCGAGATAGAAGATGAGGCGATTCACAGAGCCCGGCCGGACGTCCTCCTTGAGCATCAGCTTGACGGCATCCGCCGCCGTCTGCAGGATGCCGGACGGCCCCGTGCGGGACGGCCCCACGCGCTGCTGCAACCGGGCCAGCGCCTTGCGTTCCGCCCAGATCACGCCAAGCACCACGGTCAACACGCCGTTGAACAGCACAAAGACAATGACGGCGATGGTGATGAGGTCAAGCAGCGTCACCGATCCACCTCACCCAGGATGATGTCCAGCGACCCCAGGATAACCGTCGCGTCGGCCAGATACATGCCGCGCACCATGTCCGCAAGCGCCATCAGGTTGCAGAAGCTCGGCCCGCGGATCTTGAGCCGGTATGGCGTGACTGTGCCGCCGGAGGACACCAGGTACACACCAAGATCGCCGCGCGGGTTCTCTCCATGCACGTACACGTCACCCTGCGGCGGCCTGATGATGCGCGGCACGCGGCCCATGACCGGCCCATCGGGCAGTCTGGTGAGCGCCTGATCCACAATGGCGATTGACTGCTCAATCTCAAGCATCCGCACCATGTAGCGGTCATAGCAATCGCCGTGCTGTCCCGTCGGCGCCCTGAAATCAAGCTCCTCATAGATGGAATACGGGTCCGCCTTGCGCACGTCATAGTCGATCCCCGCCGCCCGCAGCACGGGGCCGGTGACGCCGTAGTCCAACAGGTCATCCGGCGGGATTGCGCCGACGCCGGCCGTCCGCTCAATGAATATCTCGCTCTCCGTCAGCGTGGCCCGCGCCTCCTCATACCCGCTCCGCAGTTGATCCAGCAGCGCGCGCACGGCCGGCGTAAATCCGTCCGGCAGGTCCTCCTTGACGCCGCCGATGCGGAAGTAGTTGTGCATCATGCGCGCGCCGGTGACGCCCTCAAAGATGTGCTGGATACGCTCCCGATCACGGAACCCGATCATCACGGGGTTCATCGCGCCGATGTCCAGCCCATAGGTGCCGTAGAACAACAGATGGCTCGCGATGCGGTTGAGCTCCGAGAGAATCAGGCGAATGTGCTCCGCGCGCGGCGGCACCTCCACGCCCATCGCCTTTTCCACAGCGCGCACGTACACCCATTCATTGTTGAAGTTGGCCACGTAGTCGAGGCGATCAAACAGCGTCGTGATCTGCTGAAAGTTCTCCCCCTCCGCCAGGCGCTCAGACCCGCGATGCAGGTAGCCGATGTGCGGCGTAACGTCCACGATGCGTTCCCCGTCCAGCGTGAGCACCATACGAAAAACGCCGTGCGTCGCGGGGTGCTGCGGCCCCATGTTGATCCGCAGCTCAGCCTGCTCCGTCATCGGATCACGCGAGACGCTGGCCGTCATTCCGGCATCAGTCGCCATAGAAGGTCACCTGTTCAGGGATGTGGTAGCTCTTGCGTCCGGGGAATCCCTCAAAGCCGTCATACAGGAGAAGCGGCGACAGATCGGGGTGCCCGCGGAACTCCAGGCCAAAGAGGTCGTGCCCCTCCCGCTCATGCCAGTCCGCGCCCCTCCAGACCCCGATCGTTGTTGGAACCCAGGGGTCCTCCATCGGCGCGCGGGTCTTGATCACCAGCCGATGGGGATGGTTGAGGGAGGCGAGGTGGTAGACGACTTCCAACTCATCCTGCCAGTCAACAACAGAGAGGCAGCGCAGGTACGTGAAATTCAGGTCCGGATCGGATTTGAGCGCGCCGCACAATTCGGCGACGGCATCGCGGGGAACGCGCAACTCCAGCTCATCAAATGAGTACCCCAGGGAGAGGGCGTTGTCAGCCGCAATCTCTCGCACGCGATCCTCAATTGGCGAGGGCGTCGCGGGCTGCTCAGGCCGATCCCCCGCCGTCACCTACAGGCCCCTCTTCAGGCGCGGTTCGTTCTGAATCTTGCGCTGCAGTTCCAGAATGCCGTGCTGCAGCGCCTCCGGCCGCGGCGGACACCCCGGCACATACACATCCACCGGGATGATCTGGTCAACGCCCATGACAACGGAGTAGGAGCGCACATACGGCCCGCCGCACGTCGCGCAGGACCCCATCGCGATAACCCACTTCGGCGCCGGCATCTGCTCATACAGCAGCTTGATCGGTTCCGCCATCTTTTTGACCACGGTGCCCGCAACGATCATGACGTCCGACTGCCGGGGCGAGGGCCACGTCACGACGCCGTATCGGTCGAAGTCGTGCTTCGGCATATAGGCGGAGATCATCTCAATGGCGCAGCACGCCAGGCCGAACGTGAGCGGCCAGAGCGATGACTTGCGTGCCATCGCAAAAAGCTCCTCGGTCTTCAGCGTGATGACGCCGGACAGGCCGCTCTTCTGATGCGCGGCCACGGACTGCAGGGCGCTTCTCGATTCCGGGGTGCTCAACGGCGGGACGCCCGGCGCTCCCATTCCCTGATTGTTCATCTCCAGGACAACACCCCCTTGCGCCATGCGTACACAAGCCCAAAGAACAACACAACAAGAAAGATGATCATGGAATAGAAGGCGGCGGGCGGCAGATCAAGGAAAACGAAGGCCCACGGAAAGAGGAAAACGGTCTCAACGGCGAAGATCAGAAAGAAGAGGGCAAAGAGATAGTACCGGACGTTGTATCGGGTATTGCCCTCTCCCGTGGGCAGGATGCCGCACTCATACGCGATGGCGGTCAGCGTGGATGCGCGGCGCGGGGCGAGAATCCGGGAAATCAGAAAGAACGACCCGACGCCGCCGAAACCAAAAACAGCAGCGATGGCGATGGCGGCCCAGTTGAACGCATACTCTCCCGGCATTCCCCTGCACTCCTGAAGGTCAGTCTATGTACTGCCCAAAGTCAGTGTCAAACGAGCGCACGCCCGCACGGCAGGCCGCGGGGCGTCCCGGACCGGTCACGTCATCCCGCGCCGGCGCGCCTGCGTCCGCTCCGCCGCTCATTGCGCCCACGCGGCGGGGTTATCGCGCGGAATCGCCGTCTCCGCCGCCGCGAACTCGCCGCGTCACGGAGCGGAAAATCTCCAGTACCGCCGACACCACCGATGTGAGAGTCTCCATCACGTTATTCACCCCATCCTCCCCAAGAGCCCAGTTACGCTTCCGTCTATAAGGTCAAGCCATGGAAAGGGCCAGAGCCCGATTGCGACGATGAAGACGGTCAACAGCCCGCCCGCCGCCAACTCCACGCGGGAGGCGTCCGTAAGACCATGCCACCTCTCGCTGACGGGGCCAAAGAAGACCCTGGCCAGCAGCCGAAGAACATACACCGCCGTGACGGCCGCCGCGAACACCCCCAGGACGCCAACCAGCGGGTAGGTGTTGAACGCTCCGATGAAGACTAACAGTTCTGCGACGAATCCGCTCAGGCCGGGGAGCCCAAGCGACGCCAGTCCGGCGATGGCGAAGAACGTCGCCGTGCCTCCCATGCGCTTCGCCAGGCCCTCCAGCACGCCGATGTCCCGAATGTGCGTGCGGTCATACACCGTGCCAACCAGCACGAAGAAGAGGGCCGTCATGACGCCGTGGGAGAACATCTGGAGCACTGCGCCGTTGACGCCCAGCGCGTCCAGCGTGGCCAGACCCATGATCACGTAGCCCATATGGCTGACGCTTGAGTATCCGATGACGTACTTCAGATCGCGCTGTCCAAGCGCTGAGATCGCGCCGTACACCACGTTCACGGTCGCAAGAATGATCACAACGGGCATCCATGCCTGCGCCCCCTCCGGGAACAGGTCCATCCCGATCCGCAGGATGCCGTACGCGCCCAGCTTCATCAGCACGCCGGCGTGCAGCATGCTCACGGACGTCGGCGCGGCCACGTGGCCGTCCGGCGACCACGTATGGAACGGCCACAGCCCGGCAAGCACGCCGAAACCAACCGCGACCAGCGGGAAGAAGATCAGTTGGAATGTCCGGGAGTACTCCTCATTGTCCCGCAGACTCAGGAAATCGAATGTGGGGTTGGCGGCGTTCACGTACAGCGCGATCAGCGCGACCCAGACAAGCACGCTGCCCAGGCTGAGCATGATGGTCAGCTTCATCGCGCTGTATTCCCGGCTGCGGCTGAACGGCAGCGGCGGGAGATAGGATCGAAAGTCCGTTGAGCTGCCCCACACGCCGATCAGCAGGTACATCGGGATGACGGCAAGCTCATAGAAGAAGAAGAAGAAGAAGAGATCGAGGGCGACAAAGACGCCGTAGACGCCTGCAATGAGCAGCAGGAACAGAACAAAGAACTCCTTGGAGCGGTCAGGAATTCGCCAGGCGATGAGCGTGCCGGCAAAGGCCACCACGCCGTTCAGCAGCACCATGAGGACGGAGATTCCGTCCACGCCAAGCGTGAACCCGATGCCGAGGCTTGGAAGCCACTCAACCCGCGTGAGCGGCCAGAACTCGGCGTCCGCCGGGGCGGCAAGATAGTGGCGAAGCGTCAGATAGATGGAGAGCGCGAAGGTGAATCCCGTTACCGCAGTGGCCACGCTGCGAATAGCGTTCGCCTGCCGTCCGGGGATAAAGATGATTGACAGCCCGCCCAGGAACGGCGCAAGAACCAGCAGGCTTAGCACCAGTTCGTCCGCCCCAGCCACCCATCCTCCTCAAACGCTCTTTGGCCGCCAAGCCCGTGCGCTCATCATAGGCAGACCTTCGGCGCAATGTTAAGCGCCGCAGTTCCGCGCGGTGGTAGATTGAGCTTTGACATGCGTGCCCAGAGACGCCTGAGACGTTAATGGACTTTCTCAATATCGGCGGCCTTGAACTCCTCTTTCTGATCGGCGTCGCCGTCATCATCGTCGGGCCGGCCCGGGCGGCGGAGATGGCGGGGGAGATCGGCCGTCTCATCGCCCGCGCCCGCCGCACGCTCAACTCGCTGACGGACGACCTGCGCGCGCAGGCGCGTGAGGAGACGGAGCCGCTCCGCTCCGCGCGCGAGTCCGTTCAGGATGTTGAGTCCGAGCTGCGCAGACCCCTGGACACCCGCGCCGCGCGGCCAAATCGCGGGCGAACAACGCCAGTGGAGGCCTCACCGGATGCGGCAGAGGGCGCGTCCCCGGCCGCCCCGCAGGGGGATTCGCAGGACGACCCGCCCGCCCCGGGCGGCGATCCGGGCGCGGACACGCAGAAGGACAGGGCGTAATGGCGGCAACGGAGGGCGTGTCCGCCACAACGATGCCGTTGTCCGCGCATCTCAGGGAGCTGCGGACGCGGTTGATGTGGACGTTCATCGTTGTGGCCGTTGGCGCTGTGGCGGCTTTCGCCGTCGGCAACCGGATTATCGAGACCCTGCTCATTCCGTTCCCCAACGATGTTGAGGTGGTTCAGATCGACATCCTTGAGGGCGTGCGGGTGCGCATGAAGATCGCTTTTCTCGGCGGAATCGTCATCGCCTTCCCGATGATCCTCTATCAGACGGTGATGTTCATCCGTCCTGCCCTGACGCGCTCTGAGAAGACCTTTCTCTATGTCGCCCTGCCAATCGTCAGCGCGCTGTTCATCGTCGGTCTGCTCTTCGCCTTTTTCGTGCCCATCCCGGTGATGATGCGGGTGCTACCGCAATTTCTGGGCGACCTCGCAACCCCGCAAATCCGTGTCGAGAGCATCGTTGGCACAACCGTCTGGCTCGTCTTCGCCATGGGCCTGCTCTTTGAGATGCCGATCATCATGTTCCTGCTCGCGCGGGTTGGGATTATCGATCCGGCCGCCCTGCGCCGCAGGCGGCGCGGCGCAATCCTGCTGTCATTCCTGGCGGCGGCCATCGTCACGCCCACGGGCGACCCCATCAACATGGTGATCTGGGCCGTTCCGATCTGGGCGCTCTATGAAATCGGACTCCTGCTGGCGCGCCTCGCGGCGTGGCAGCGGACGCGCTCGCTGCCGCATCTCAGCGATTCATAGCCCGGGCGCGGCGCGTTGCCCTGCTCGTTCGAAAGCAGAGGCGGGGCGCAGCGTACGCTGCGCCC
>JAAXGS010000025.1 GCA_012271225.1 Dehalococcoidia bacterium
ACTGTCAAAGCCGTCCATCTCAACGAGGATCTGATTGAGTGTTTGCTCGCGCTCATCGTGCCCGCCGCCCAGACCTGCGCCGCGGTGACGGCCAACGGCATCGATCTCATCGACAAAGACGATGGCGGGCGCGTTGCGCTTCGCCTGATCAAAGAGATCCCGCACGCGGCTTGCGCCGACGCCGACGAACATCTCCACGAACTCAGACCCGCTGATGGAGAAGAACGGGACGCCGGCCTCTCCGGCGACGGCGCGGGCAAGAAGGGTCTTTCCGCCGCCGGGCGGCCCCACAAGGAGCACGCCGCGCGGGATGCGCGCGCCGAGGCTTGCGAACTTCTCCGGATACTTCAGGAACTCCACAACCTCCTCAAGCTCGATCTTCGCCTCCTCAACGCCGGCGACGTCAGAGAAGGACACGGCGGGACGGTTGCCCATGAACATGCGGGCGCGGCTGCGGCCAAAGTTGAGGGCCTGATTGCTGCCCCCCTGCGCCTGCCGCATGAAGAAAATCAGGATCGCGCCAAAGAAGATCAGCGGCAGGAAGTTGATCAGCAAACCAAACAAGCTGCCCAGTCCGCTGCTGCCCCGGGGCTGAATATCCACCTCACCCGCGCCGCTGCCGACCGGAACGCCGCTCTGCGTGAGGATCTCAAACACGGAGATGTCCTGCTCCTTGTTCACGGTGTACGTCCGCTGGTCCGCCGTGAGCACCTCCATGGAATCATTGGACACCTCAATGGAGATGACGTTGCCGCCCCGGGCCTGGTCGATGAGCCACCCGAGCGACTGGTTGCCGGAGCCGCCGGAGCCGCGGAGCAGCGTGAACAGGATGGCCACCAGCGCGACGGCCATCAGCAGCCAGATAAAGCTGTTGCGAAAGATGCGGGGGTTCATGTATCACTCACGAAGGCTTGTCGTTTCCTGCCATTTGTCATCCGGCCGTGCTCAGCCCCGGCGCGGCTCTCGCGCCCGCCGTTCCCACGCTCCGAACGCCCACACAGTCATTCTATCCCTGAGGCTAGTATACTCCGATAGGCCGCGCCTCGCGCCTCTGCCTGGCGCGCCGGAAAGGGAACGCTGACACCGCATCGTGGACAGGATTTTTACGCGCGACCCCCTTCTCATTGTCACTGCCATCGCGGGAACGTTTCCCGCCATTGTGCTGTTCATTCTGGCTCAGACGCAGGATGCGCACTACCATCCCCTCGTCAGCTCTCTCATCTATGGCGTGGGTATTCTGTCCGCCGCCTTCCTGCTGTCCTGGGCGGCGGAGGCGTTTGAGCACGACATCTCACACGGCCTCGCGCTGGCGCTGGTTGCCATCATCACCATCCTGCCGGAATACGCGGTGGACTTCAGCCTTGTCTGGAAGGCGGGGAGCGATCCCGAGTACGCGGGCTATGCCGTCGCAAACATGACGGGCGCGAACCGTCTGCTTATTGGAATCGCGTGGCCGCTGATTGTCGCGATTGTCTGGTTCAAGGCGCTGCGGCGCAGCAACTCCGGGGCGTCCGTTGCAATGGCATCGACGCAGAATATCGCGCTCAGGCTGGCAGAGCGTATCCCGGGTGTTGGTCGCCTTGAAAACCGGCATGGGCGGGTTCAGCTGCACAAGAGCCAGGCGATTGAGCTCTCGTTCCTTGCAGGAGCGACCATCTACGCATTCACGATTCCCTTTAAGGGGCAGATCGATCTGCTGGACGCCGTGGTCCTGATCGGTCTGTTCGCGGCGTACATGTGGTTCAGTTCACGCGCGGAGGTTGTGGAGCCGGAGCTGGTGGGGCCGGCGGCGCTGATCGGCAGCCTCTCGCCCCGGCGTCGGCAAATCGCTGTTCTGAGCGCTTTCACATTCGCCGCGACCGTCATCTTCATCTCCGCGGAGCCGTTCGCGGAAGGCATGATTGAAACGGGCAAGCAGATAGGGATCGATGAGTTCCTGTTGATCCAGTGGATCGCGCCGCTGGCGTCAGAAGCGCCGGAAATCGTGGTGGCCTGCATCTTTGCCATACGCGGCGACTCCGCCTCGGCGCTCGGCCTGCTGGTCTCCGCAAAGGTGAACCAGTGGTCGCTGCTTGTCGGGAGCCTGCCCGTCGTGTATTCAATATCTGTTGGCAGCCCCGCCGCCCTGCCCCTGGACGATCGGCAGGCGCAGGAGGTCTTTCTGACGGCTGCGCAATCGTTGTTCGCCGTCGTTCTGCTTGCGACGCTGTACTTGGGGATGCGGGGCGCGATGGCGCTGTTTGTCCTGTTCACGACGCAGTTGGTGCTGCCTGCGCTTGAAGAGCCACTGCGGGCGCTGAGCGGCACGGAGATTTCCCTTGCAGACGGCCGATGGTGGTTTTCCTTCATCTATCTTGTCGTCATCGTTTTTATCATTGCGCTGAGCGGGGAACGGCGGCGCGCGCTCATTGCCCTGCCCCGCCGGGCGTATCGGCAGGCGTACGCGATCACGCACCACGAGGCGGTATCGAGCGGCCGCCACTGAGCGCTAGGGGTCAGGCGTCCGGGAACTCGATGGCGTCCCGTTTCCATTGGACGCCGTGGCCGCGCATCATATCGCGCGTGTTCGCGCGGGCAATGGCCCGAACAACGGCGGCGTACATGTGCAGCGGACGCGCTCCGCCGGTCCGCGGAGCCTCAACTACGACGCGAGGCGTGGGAGCGGGCGCAAGCAGACCCCACAACAGAGGAAGGCGTGAGCGCCGGACGGCACTGCTGGGGATCATCAGGTAGTTGTAGTCCGCAATGCGCACAAAGCGCGGATCATGGAACTTTGTGCTGAGGCGATCCGCGCGCTCATGGAGATTCCGCATTCTGCGGTCAATCACCTCGGCGTCCAGGGTCGCCTGTTGCGCGGATTCCTCATCGCCCGGCGTGTCCGCAATCTTCCGCGACAGCGCGGACATGCGGTCGAGAGCCCGCTCCTCCTCACGAAGCCGATCACGATCGCGTGAATCGTGATCGTCCCGCCGGAAATCGGCGAGCGACGATTTGACCTCGACGACGTAGAGCGTCTTGTGCGGACCAACGCCGGCGACGTCGACAATGCGTCCGCCGGGGCCCTCAAGGGAGACCTCAAATCCGATCATGCGGCATTGCGCCGCGGTGTACAGCCATTCCCACGCAGCCCACTTGAGGGCATAGGCAAGACCCGATTCATTTTTGCGGCGATACGTCATGTCAGCACATGGGTTCTTTCGGTGGCGGCATCGTACCCCGCCATCCGCGTAAATCGCAAGGAGGGGAGATTGACAGCGGCGCGCGGCGGGCGCACTATACGCTTTAACCGATACGTCAGACAGTGACGCCCGCGCCGGCGGGCGGACGTGGCGGTTGAGGAGTCGGAACATGAGTATACGAGGCAAGGCTGCAATCGTCGGTTTTCATGAGCTGCAGCATCGGCGCTCCTACGCCGGCCGGCACTTTATGGGGATGTACGCGGAGGCGACCGCCAAAGCGATTGTTGACGCGGGCATCCGCAAGGAGGAGATCAACGGCCTCATCGCGGAGCCGCCGTTCGGCCTGCCAAGCCTCGGCTTCGCGTATGACTTTGCGGAGTACATCGGCATTCAGCCGAACTTCGCCACCGCGCTGAATGAGAACGCGGCCAGCTTCATCTCCGTCGCCGCCGCGGCAATCAACGCGGGATACGCCGATACGGTGCTCTGCATCAACGGCGCCGGGCCGGTTTCCGATGCGCCGGGAATGTACGCCCCGGCTCCGGATCACGTGAACCCGCAGTTTGTTGAGCCGTTTGGCCCGGTGATCGCGGCGAACGGCTGGTACGCGCAGATTGCTCGACGGCACACCTTTGAATACGGCACAACGGACTTTCAACGGGCGCGCGTGGCGGCGGACCAGCGTTTCAACGCGCAGGGCAATGAGAACGCCTTCTTCAACGGCCAACCCGCCACGGAGGAGGACATCCTGAACTCCCGCCTGGTGGCCGATCCCCTGCACCTGCTGGAGTGCGTGATGCCGGCGCAGGGAGCGGCGGCGACCATCGTCACAACGCCGGAACGGGCGCGCGCGCTGCGCAACCCGCCCGTGTACCTGCTCGGCGCGGCCCAGCACAACTTCCGGGCGGAGCACGGCGTGGACTGGGTGGGCAGAATCACAACGTCGCCGTGCGTCGTTTCCGCCAAGGGCGCATTTGAGATGGCGGGGCTGGGCCCCAATGACATGGACATGGCCCAAATGTATGACTGCTACACCATCACGGTCATGATCACGCTTGAGGACTCCGGATTCTTCCCCAAGGGGTCATCCGGGGCGTTCTATGCGGACCATGACACCACCTGGAAGGGCGATTTCCCCGTGAACACCGGCGGCGGCCAGCTCTCCAACGGACAGTCCACGGCGGGAACCACGCAGGTTGTGGAGGCCGTCCGCCAGTTGATGGGCCGCGCGGAGGGCCATCAGGCGCCCAACCATGACTTCTGCTTCGTCAACACTTGACGGGGATATATAAGCGACATGTCGTCGCTTGTGCTTGGGACTCAAATCCCGTCATAGAGCGTCCGGAATCACGCTCGCTCACGAGCCCCCGCGGCCATAGGCCGCGGGGGCTCCGTCTTGCAGCATCCCTCCATCCTTTGAGGAACGCGGCCGGCGCGCCGAGAGGGGGCTGTGGCGGCGCGGCTAGCACGTCACACGCCCGGGGATGAACGGGCGCGCCCGAAACTCAATGGCCGGAGGCATCTCCGGACGTTCCCCATTCGCGTCGATCATTCCCCGCAGATCCGCCGCGGCTTGCGCGTCCGCCGCGTGGCAGGACGCCTCGCCGGACGTTTCAACCCACGCCAAGAACTGGTCGAGGTCGGCGGACGCCTCGTCATTCCGTTCCAGCAGGGCATACGTCATCGCCCGCGCAAACAGCGCGCGGCCGGCCGGCTCTCCCCGCATGGCCATATCGCAGTAGGCCAGCGCGTCCGTTGGAAAGCCCGCGGCGCTCACCTGCCTGCACGCCGCGGCATTGTACTCGCCGTTGGCGGGCTCCAGGACGACGGCACGCTCCAGGTCCGCCCTCGAGGCCGCCATGTCCCCGAGTTCGGAGTACGCAAGCCCCCGATGAAAGTAGGCATCAGGCAAGCCTGGCGCCAGTTCAATCGCGCGGGCATAGTGCCCAATCGCCCGGGCAACATCGCCGTCTCCGCCCCGCGCGATGAGGGCAAGGCCCAGCGTCACGTGGGTATCCGCGCGCTCCGGCGTGATGGACACGGAGCGCGTGAGATCATCCATCGCGCGTGCGGGGTCGCCGTCACGCCCCCGCCGAATAAAGGCACGCGCGCGGCCGTTCAGGGCATCAACCGAGCGCGGCTGCGTCTCAAGAACCTGAGAGAACAGAAGAATCGCCTCATCGTAGTCATAGAAGACGCCGCCCAGATACGCCGTGCCGAGAAGAAGGCGCACATCCGCCAGCGCAAGCGGATCCTGCGGCGGGGGATCAGCCGCCCGTGCCAGCGCCGCTTTCGCGTGATCATATTCCCCCTGATCCAGATACACGCGGCCCAACGTCACAAGGGCGACATGGCGGACGGCGCCCGTCAGGGTGACATTGATGGTGACGGGCAGATCGGCGGGCGACGAGGCAAGATCGACGACGCGGCGCGATGCCGTTCCTGTATAGCGCGGCGTGGTCATAAAGCGGGCAATCGCCCGCCCGCTGTCATATTCACCCCAGATGGTCAGCAGCGCGCCGGACCGGACGGTCGCATCCACGGCGGCATCTTCAGATACGATCTCCACCGGCCAGATTGCCGTCCGTGCGTTGGGCAGCCCCGACTGCGCAAGCGCGATGTCGATCCTTTCACGCAAGCGGCCTGAGACGTTGAAACCCTGCCCGCCGCCGGAGTAGTTCACAAACGGCGCCAGCAGAATCAGCGATTCACCGTCCGCGGCTATGGGGTGATCCGGAGCGGGGCCGCCCCGATTCTGAACGCCCGGGGAGGGCGTTGGGGTGACTGTTGGGGGTTCTCCGCCGCCCGCAAGAATGGAGATCGCGGCGGCGATGGCCACCGCGACCGCGACGGCCGTCGCAATAATCGCGCCGCGCCTTGTGCGAAGAAAACGCGCGCGGCCCGGCGATCCGGATGCGCCGTCAATCTGTTGCGTCGATGGCGCGTCTGGAACCAGGGTTGGCGCGCGCCCCTCAGCGTCATCCGTTTGCTGAGATGTGTTGGTGAGAGGGGATGGGGCGGAGGGAGATGAGGGAGCGTCATCGGGAGAAAAACCGGCCGCGATCAGGAATTCGGCGCGCTCCTCCGGCGTCAGGCGGAGGACGTTGGCGCATTGAATCACGTCCTCACGGTGACGCGGGCGTCCGGTCACGCCCTCCCGCCAGCGGATCAACGTCAGGCGATTGACGCTGACCCGCCGCGCCAGCTCGGCGTCGCCAATGCCCGTCCGGGCCATGTACGCCGCCAGGAGTTCTGCAAAAGAGCGTGAATGCGACATTTTTGACACGGAATTCAACCTGAACGCAATACACTTGTAGTGTGAATTGTACTCACGCGGGCGTGATGGTGGATGTGGGCCTGGCGCCGGCCACGCCCACGGCAATCACACACAGGAGGCGCGCATCATGCGTACAAGAATCACGCCGCTCATTGCGCTCATTATCCTCGCTGCGCTGGCCGTCGCCTGCGCCGGCCCGATGGAGAGTGGCGCGCCGGTTTCTCACTCCCCCAACGGAGGCGTGGCCGGAGCGACTACAGCGCCGGACGTTCAAACAGCACAGACAGTGTCCTACCCCAGCAGGGAGGACGCCGCCACTGAGATCGTTGTGACAGGATACCCAGCAGTTCAGACAATGTCTTACACCGACAGCGAGGGCGGGAGCCCGACGCTCGAATCTGCAACAGGAGGGTGGGAAGTTGCGCAGTTCCGCGACCCGCAGGCCGGACAGGCAACATCCGAGGGGTTCAATTCCATTGGGGGGACATCCACCGTTAACGATGAGCCGTACGACCTCACATTCTTCCGAAACTACGGCGTCAATCCGTTTGTGGACACGGAGGATGACCATCTCTCCACGTTCGCCATGGATGTGGACACGGCGTCCTATGTTGTGACGCGCAGGTTCCTCCAGGACGGCTACCTTCCTGCCCGGGACTCCGTCCGCGTGGAGGAGTTTATCAACTACTTCGATCAGGGGTACGCAGCGCCGAACGATGCGCCGTTCCGCATCACGATCGACGGATCGCCCTCGCGTTTCGGCCTCGAGACTCATCATATGATGCGCGTGGGGCTGCAGGGCCGCACGGTTTCCGCCGATGAGCGGAAGGATGCCAATCTCGTCTTCGTGATTGACGTCTCCGGCTCCATGGAGCGCGAGGACCGGCTGGGCCTGGTCAAGCGCTCCTTAAATCTTCTCGTCGATGAACTCCGCCCAACGGATCAGGTCGGCATCATCACCTATGGCAGCCACGGCCGGGTCCTGTTGGAACCTACTAGCGGAGAGAATCAGTCGAGGATCGAACGCGCAATTCGCGCGCTCCGGGCCGATGGATCAACATACGCGGAAGAGGGCCTGCGACTGGGGTATGACATGGCCACGCGCATGGCGGATGACGAATCGGCCAATGGACGCATCACCCGCGTCATCCTGCTCTCAGACGGTGTGGCAAACGTCGGCGAGACCGGCTCTGACGGCATCCTGCAGAGGATTCGCTCCCACCTTGACACGGGAATCACGCTGACCACCATCGGTTTCGGCATGGGCAACTACAACGATGTGCTGATGGAGCGTCTGGCCAATGACGGGAACGGCACGTATCACTACGTGGACACCCTGGCAGAGGCGCGGCGGCTGTTTGTTGACAACCTTGCGGGAACGCTCCAGTACATCGCGCGCGACGCCAAGATTCAGGTGGAGTTCAACGAGGACGCGGTGCGCAGCTATCGGCTGCTGGGATACGAGAACCGGGACGTGGCGGACGATCGGTTTCGTGATGACACGGTGGACGCCGGCGAGGTTGGCGCAGGCCATACCGTGACTGCCCTGTACGAGATGAAGCTCTACCCGGACGCGCCGACGAACAGTGTTCTGGCAACGGTGCGGATCCGTTACGAAGACCCGGACTCCGGCGAGGTCAGCGAGGTTGCTCGGGAAGTCACGTCCGCCGACCTGTCTCGCCGGTTTGAGGACGCGCCCGCCCGCTACCAACTGGCCGCGGTGACCGCGGAATTCGCCGAGCTGCTGCGTGAGAGCTACTGGGCGCGTGAGGGCAGCCTGAGCGAGGTTGAAGAGGAAGCGCGCAGGGTGTTCCGCCTGTTGCCCCGGGACGCGGACGTGGCTGAACTCGTCGATTTGGCCGAAATCGCCGCGGACATCCGACTCTCAAGCGCTGACGGAAGCTGACCACATTAAAGAAAGCGCCAAAGAAAGCGTCTGCCCAAGGAGGTTCTTCCGCCCGCCCCGCATCCTGCGGGGCGGGCGGAATTTTGGCGGCGCGGCCCCAGACGATGCCTGCGCGCGCGGCAACTGCCGCATGCGCCGAGTCCATGAGCGCCACGCCCGACGCCGTGACGCGAGCCGCTCACCGCGCGGCATTCTCGCTGCTGCGCGGCGCAAATATTGACAGGGGCGCGGCGCGGATGCTACTTTGCGACGGCAACGATATGGGACGAAGGGGGTAACGATGGCACGACCGATTGTTCCTGTTCCGGATCCGGTGAGTCAGCCGTTCTGGGACGCCTGTAACGAGGGCAAGCTCATTGTGCAGTACTGCACCATGTGTGACCGACGGCAGTTCCCGCCGGAGCCCGCCTGCCGCGATTGCGGCTTCAACTTCCATCTGACCTGGCAGGAAACCAGCGGCCGCGGCGCGATCGTCGGCTACTCCATCACCTATGATTCCCGCCTTGTTCAGTGGCATCCCAAGCAGCCCTTCCTCAACGTCATCGTCGCGCTTGAGGAGGACCCCGTCATCAACTTCCACTCCAACATGGAGGAGGACTTCGGCTCCAACCTCGCCGATGAGCCCGACATCCCCGTCGGCGCAACCTGTGAGGTCATCTTCGTCGAGGCCGCGCCCGGACGCATGATCCCGGAGTGGAAAATCGCCACGTAGACCGCCTCATGGCGCAAGGCAAGACACAGACAGAAAGGAACACAGCAGATGGCACGTGAAGTCAACTGGGAACGTGATCATGACCCCGTCGGCATCTGGCCCGGGCGCGGCAAGGTCGCCCTTGTCTCCCGCGGACACTCTCCGACAGACCGCCGCTGGGACGGCGAGACGCTGGAGAAGTCCCTCGGCGCCTTCATGATGATCGCCGTTCAGAACGCCCTCGATGACGCCGGCATCACCCTGGATGACGTTGACGGCATCGTTGGA
>JAAXGS010000228.1 GCA_012271225.1 Dehalococcoidia bacterium
GACACCGGCCCCGACGGGCTGTGCAGCGACACATCGCCGCCCGCATCCATCGCAGCCAGTCCCGCCGCGCGCCCCTCTGCAACTCCCCCACAATACTTCACATCCGGCATAATCACATTCACCGCCCCGCGCTCCACCAGCGACCGGAAGAACTCGCGCCCATACCCCGACTCGCCTCCCGCCGTTATCATCGACACCTCCTGCGCGATAGCCGCAAGCCCATCAACATCCTCAGTCGGCTCCACCGGCTCCTCGAACCACCCGATATTCGACAGCGCAAGCTGCTCAGCCACCAGCGGCGCCGTATGCCGCTCGAACCTGCTGTGGCAGTCCACCAGCACCGTAATATCTTCGCCGACTGCTGCCCTCACCGCCGCCACCCGCTCGATCCCCATCCGCGCCACATCAAGTATCTCTTCTCGCGTCGAAGGCGGCCCAACCCCGTCGAACGGCGCGCACTTCAAGATGCCGAACCCCTTCGACACCGCAAGCTCAGCCGCCCTCCCAAACGACGCTGGCGACCGATCCCGCGTCAGCAGATGCCGGTTGATATTCGCGTACAGCAGCACGCTCTCCTGCGGCGTCCCACCAAGCTCCTCCGTCAGCGGCACGCTGCGCCTCTGCGCCCGCAGGTCGCTCACCGCGCTACGCAGCCCGCTCACCGCCGACGCCAGCGCGATGTTCGCCTGCATGTCCGCCACAGCCAGCCCTAGCATCCCCTCCACATCACCCTCGCCTGCAATCCCACACCCATTCAGCCGTCCAGCAAGCTCCGCCGTCAGCCGCACCGCCTCCGCCGTGTTCTCCCCGCATGTAATCTCAGCAACCGCATTCAGCCCGTCCCCGTCATACACCTCCACGAATGTCCATGTCGTCGCCTCCGAAACCTCCACCTCCGCAAATCGCACCCTGTCAATCTTCACACTTTCACTCAAACCCAAATCTCCTTCAAATCCTGTCCATTCTGTCTATCCATGTTAGCCGCCGTCCCGTCCATCGATGCCTGTCCATCCGATATTAATCCCCCGTCTCCGCAAGCAGCCGCATCGTCCGCATCCGCGATTCCTCCGCATCCCCAACAGTTACGATGCTCGCCAGCACCTCGTCCGCTCCCCAATCGAACATCCCCCGAATCTTAAGCGCAACCGCCTCCTCATCACCCGCAAGCAGCACCGAGTCCACCATATCATCCGTCCACCCGCTCTCCTCCGACCCCGCGAAGCCGGAAGCCGCGAACATCCGCGCATAGAACGGAATGTACGGAAAATACCCAAGTTGCTCCCTCACGCCCTGCCGTGCCGCAGCCACATCCTCCGTAACGCACACTGCCGCATGCACCACTAGCGGCGGCACATCATTGCCCGCGCCC
>JAAXGS010000026.1 GCA_012271225.1 Dehalococcoidia bacterium
GCCCCGCTAAGTGCCGGATCACAAAATCGCCCGCCGCCGCCGCGCCGCCATCTGAGAACCAGCCCAACGCCGGCTACCCCTCGCCGCCGCCTTCCCAATTGACGATGACCTCTCCCGAATGAATTTCGACCGTCTCCTCCCCGCCCACCTGCACCCGCAGCGCACCCTGCGCAGATGTGCCAACCGCCCGCCCCCGGACCGCCCCGTCAGCGGTATGAGCCGTAACAGCCGCGCCCAGCCCGTAAAGCGCCCGCTGCCAGCGCGCGTGGACCGCCCCCGCAGAAGGACGCAAGCCCGGCGCGCACAGATCATCCAGCGTCCGGCACAGAGCGACCAGCAGATCCTCTCTTTCGACCGGCGCATAGCCGGCATGGGGCAAACTGCCGCCGTGGCCCATCAGCGCCAGGCTGGAAGGAGGCAGCCCGCCGCCGCGAACAGACGGCAACTCCTCCTCCCGCTGATTGACATTGATGCCGATACCGAGAATGACGCCCCTGAGCTCCTGCTCCGCAAAGATGCTCTCCACCAGAACGCCCGCCAGCTTGACCGGACCCCCGGCCTCCACCGCGATCACGTCGTTTGGCCACTTCAGACGAACACGGTCCGCCAGCCGCGGACAGCTCTCCCCAATCGCCCGCAGCACAGCCAGGCCCGCCAGCATCACCGCCGTTGACGGATGTTCCGGCAACAGCTCACCGCACAAAATATAGCTGCCCAGCAGCCCGCGCCCAGGCACATCCTCCCAACCGCGATCCAACCGCCCCCGCCCCGCCGTCTGATGGTCGGCGATGACCACCGCGCCCGCGGCCATGTCGCCCCGCTCGTCAAAGATCCCGCGCGCGATCGGCATCGTGCTCGGTGCCGAATGCTGAAACGCTATACTGTGCCCGACACGGCGGCGCGACCTTGCCCCGTCCAACGCGCTCAGCCTTGCTCGCGCACGCCCGATCCATCCCGGTGCAGCCCCCAACGCATGGCAGGCATCGCCCCTTGCCGGCTTGGCGCCGGAAAAATCCATGTCCGCTTGGCCCAATTTCCTTGTAATCTCCTGTCCTATCGTGTAAAATGTTTGCGCACTGTAGCAGTCAAAAGTGGTGAGTGCCGGGCATCCGCTCATTGCCCGCTAACTGCCGCCTGCCGACCACGCTCAGACGCT
>JAAXGS010000027.1 GCA_012271225.1 Dehalococcoidia bacterium
GATGATGTAGCGCTTCTCCCCGTCACGGTAGTGGAGCAGGGCAATGCGTGAGGAGCGGTTGGGATCGTACTCAATGGTTGCCACGGATGCCGGGATGCCGTGCTTGTTGCGCTTGAAGTCAATCACGCGATAGGCGCGCTTTGCGCCCCCGCCGCGATGGCGCGTTGTGATGCGCCCGGATGAGTTCCGCCCGGCGTTGCTCTTCAGCGGCTGCAGCAGCGATTTCTCCGGCCGGACCTTGTCGATGTCGTCGAAGGCGTCAAGCACTGCGCCGCGGCGGCCGGGTGATGTGGGTTTGACTGTTCTGACGGCCATTGTCGGTTCCTACAGCCCCTCAAAGACCTCGATGCGCTCGCCCTGCTTCAGGGTGACGATGGCCTTTTTCCACCGCGCGGTGGTGTATGTCCGCAGACCAGCGCGGCGCGTCTTTCCCTGCACGTTCATCACGTTCACGCTGGCCACGCGAACACGAAACGCAAACTCCACGGCATCGCGGATCTGCTTCTTGTTGGATTTGCGATGCACCTCAAAGGCGTATTTGTGCTGATCCTGAAGCGCCGTGTACTTCTCCGTGATCAACGGCCGTCGGAGAACCTCAAGCGGATGAAGGTCCATACTACTTCTCCGCCTTTCTGCCGGACCTGGCCCAGAGGTCCTCCGCGTCGCGCACGGCGTCCAGCGTGATGACCAGCGTGCGGTGGGCAAGCAGATCACCAACGTTCAGATACCGGGCCGGCAGCGTCTTGACGCGGGGCACGTTGCGCGCGGAACGAATGAGATTGTGGTCGGGCTCCGCCGTGACAAGCAGGGCCGGGCCGCTGATGTCCAGGCCCTGCAGCGCCGCCAGGACATCCCGGGTGCGCGGGCGGTCCAGTCCAAAGCTGTCGATGATGAGCATGTCACCGTCCGTGAGCTTGCCGGACAGCACACTGCGGAGCGCCTGCCGCCTCATGCGGACGGGCAGGTCCTGTCGATAGCTGCGCGGCTTTGGTCCGAACGCGACGCCACCGTGCCGCCAGAGAGGGGAGCGGATGCTGCCCTGCCGCGATCGGCCGGTGTACTTCTGCCGCCAGGGTTTGCGGCCGCCGCCCCGCGCCTCCGCGCGTGTTTTGGTGGAGTGTGTGCCGGTGCGGGCGTTGGCCCGTTGCCGAACAAGCGCCTGATGGACAAGCGCCGGGTGCATTGGCGCGTTGAAGAGCAGGTCGCTCACCTCGACGCGGTCAACGACCTGCCCGCGCGTATTCCGGACGTCGACTTCCATATCAGCGACTCGCCTTCTTGCGGACAAGGACCAGGCCGTCCGGCGCGCCCGGCGCGGACCCGCGCACAAAAAGCAGGTTGCGCCCCGCGTCCACGGCCACAATCAGGCCGCTCTTCTGTGTGGTGCGCTTGTTGCCCATCTGACCGGCCATCTTGAGTCCCTTGCGGACACGCCCGGGCGTGGTGCCCGCGCCAATGGAGCCCGGCGCGCGCCAGCGGTCTCCCTGTCCGTGCGTCTTGGGGCCGCCGCGAAAGTGCCAGCGCTTGACGCCGCCGGCAAAGCCCTTGCCCTTTGACCGCGCCGTCAGATCGACCAGTTCACCCGGCTGAAAGACCATGTCCGCGGTGATGACAGCGCCAACCTCCGGCGTCTGCCCCTCCTGCGCGCGGACCTCTCGCAGGTGGCGCAGGGGGGCGATGCCGTTCTTCGACAGGTGTCCCCGACGCGGCTGCGTCAGCTTGCGTTCCGGTGTGTCCTGATAGCCAATCTGCACGGCGTCATAGCCGTCGGTGGTGGCCGATTTGATCTGCGTGACCGTGCAGGGGCCCACCCTCAGGGCGGTGACGGCGGACACGGTGCCATCCTCATGAATGTATTGCGTCATGCCGAGCTTGGTTCCCAAGAGGGCGGTCAACATGACGGTCAGCGCTCACGAAATGATTTCAATGCTGACGCCGGCGGGCAGGTCAAGGTGCGTCAGGGAATCGATGGTGCGGGACGTTGGATCCAGGATATCGACGATGCGCTTGTGCGTTCGGATTTCAAATTGCTCACGGGAATCCTTGTCGACGTGGGGTGAGCGAATCACGGTGAATCGTTTAATGCGCGTTGGTAAGGGGATTGGCCCGGAGACCTGGGCGCCCGTGGCCTCTGCGGCCTCCACAATCTGCACGGCGGAGGCATCCAAAAGGCGGTGATCAAACGCCTTGAGCGTAATGCGCATCTTCTGTCTCTGTCGTGCAGTTGTCATGATTGTTGGCCCGATGGGTTGCGTCTATCGCGCGCCGGCTCCGGCGGGGCGGCGCGTCAGTGATTCCACCACCTGTTGGGGGACGTGGTTGTAGTGATCAAACTCCATGCTGTAACTTGCGCGTCCCTGCGTTGCGGAGCGCAGAGATGTAGCATAGCCGAACATCTCCGCGAGGGGAACAAATGCCGTGACGATGCCGAGCTCCCCGCGGCTCTCCATGCCCTGCACCTGCGCGCGCCTGCTTTGCAGGTCGCCCATGATATCGCCGATGGACCTGGCCGGGCCAACCACCTCCACCTTCATAACAGGCTCCAGCGCGACGGGGCGCGCCCTCTCAACAGCCGCCTTGAATCCCATTGAGGCCGCCATTTTGAACGCCATCTCTGAGGAATCGACGTCATGGTAGGAGCCATCGTCGATGGTGATGCGGAGGTCCACAATGGGGAAGCCGGTGAGCGCGCCGCTCTGCGCGGCCTCGCGCGCGCCGGCCTCGACTGCGCCGATGTACTCACGCGGCACCACGCCGCCCACGATTTTGTTGACGAACTCAACGCCGCTGCCGGGCTCCAGAGGCTCAACCTCAAGCCAGACGTGGCCGTACTGCCCGCGGCCGCCTGTCTGCCGTACGTAGCGGCCTTCCGCCCGGCCCGGGCGGGTGATGGTCTCCCGATACGCCACCTGCGGGCGTCCGGTGCGGGCATCCACGCGAAACTCGCGCTTCAGCCTGTCCACAATGACCTCGATATGCAGCTCGCCCATGCCGGAGATGACCGTCTGGCCGGTCTCCTGATCGTGAGATGAGCGGAACGTCGGGTCCTCCTGCGCCAGTTTGACCAGCGCGTCGACGAGTTTCTCCTCCTCCTCGCGCGTCTTCGGCTCGATGGCGACGGAGACCACGGGTTCAGGAAAGCGGATGGACTCGAGAACGACCGGGCTGCTTGGGACGCAGATCGTGTCGCCGGTGAACGTGTCCTTCAGGCCCACGGCGGCAACGATGTTGCCCACGGCGGCCTCCTCCAACTCCTCGCGGTGATTTGAGTGCATCTGAATCAGGCGGCCCAGCCGCTCACGGCCCTGCCGGCTGGTGTTGAGAACGGTCGCGCCCGCATTGCAGGCGCCGGAATAGACGCGCAGATAGACCAGACGCCCCGCGAACGGGTCTGTGACCACCTTGAACGCGAGCGCAGTGAACGGCTCATTGCGGTTGGGCGCGCGCTCCAGCGCGATCTCCTCATTGCGGGGGTCCGTGCCGGTCACGGGCGGCACATCGGGCGGCGCGGGCAGGAACTCCGTCACGGCGTCGATCAGCGGCTGCACGCCCTTGTTGCGCAGCGCCGTGCCGCACAGCACGGGATAGATGGCCATCTTCACCGTTCCGGCGCGGAGGCCGCGGCGAATATCGTCCTGCGTCAACTCCTCGCCGTCCAGGTATTTGACCATCAACTCATCGTCCTGCTCCGCGGCGCGCTCGATCATGGCGTCGCGGTAGCGGGCCACGTCGTCCGCCAGTTCCGCCGGAATTGGCTGTTCCACCATCTCCGTGCCCTCGGCGTCCTGCCAGGTGATGGCGACCTGACGGATGAGGTCAATGACGCCGCGGAAATCGTTTTCCCTGCCCCACGGAATCTGCACGGGGACGGGCTGGGCGTTGAGCCGATGGTGGATGGAATCGACAGAGGCGTAGAAATCCGCGCCGATCTTGTCCATCTTGTTGATGAAACAGATTCGCGGAACGTGATACTTGTCCGCCTGCCGCCAGACGGTTTCCGATTGCGGCTCCACGCCGGCGTTGGCGTCAAGGATCACGACGCCGCCATCGAGAACGCGGAGGCTGCGCTCAACCTCCGCGGTGAAATCGACGTGTCCGGGCGTATCGATAATGTTGATCGTATAGCCCTTCCACTCGACGGTTGTGGCGGCGGAGACGATGGTGATGCCGCGCTCCTTTTCCTGCGGCATCCAGTCCATGACCGCCGTGCCCTCGTCGACGGTGCCGAGCTTGTACGTGCGTCCCGTGAAGTACAGCACGCGCTCAGACACGGTTGTCTTGCCCGCGTCAATGTGGGCAATGAAACCGATGTTGCGGATTTTGGAGAGGGGGGTTGTTTCAGCCATGTCTGTTCTTCTGTGTCCGCTGCGTCAGAGGCCGCTCACCATCGGTAGTGGGCGAATGCGCGATTGGCCTCAGCCATTCTGTGCATTTCATCGCGGCGGCGCACGGCGTTCCCCTGTCCCTGGGCCGCCTCCACAATTTCAGAGGTCAGCTTTTCCAGCATTGGGCGGCCCTTCCGCGCGCGGGCGGAGTCAATGATCCACCGCATGGACAGCGTCAGGCCGCGCTCTCCGCGCACCTCAACCGGCACCTGATAGGTTGCGCCGCCCACGCGGCGCGGCCTCACCTGCAGAAGGGGCGTCGCGTTGCGAATGGCGCGTTCAAAGGTCTGCACCGGGTCATCGCCATTCGCCTGAATTGAGGCCAGCGCGCCGTAGACAATGCTGCGCGCCGTGTTCTTCTTGCCGCGCTGCATAACGCGGTTTGTGAATCGGGTAATCAGCACGCTGCCGTACCGCGGGTCCGGGTGAACCGGTCTTTTGACTGCGCGTCTACGGCGTGACATGGCGCTAGGCTCGCTTGGCCCCGTACTTGCTGCGGCCCCGCTTCCGGCCGTTGACTCCGCCTGAATCAAGCGCGCCGCGGATGATGTGGTAGCGAACGCCGGGCAGGTCCTTCACGCGGCCGCCGCGGATGAGGACGGTGGAGTGCTCCTGCAGATTATGCCCCTCGCCGGGGATGTAGGCCGTGACCTCCGTGCCGTTTGTCAGCCGCACGCGGGCGATCTTGCGCAGGGCGGAGTTCGGCTTCTTGGGCGTCATTGTCCTGACCTGCGTGCAGACCCCGCGCTTCTGCGGCGAGGGCTGATTCCGCACAGCCCTGTTCGTCAGCGCGTTGTAGCTGACCTGCAGGGCAGGGGCCTTCGACTTTGAGCGCGGCGGCTTCCGGCCCTTCCGCACCAGTTGATTAACTGTCGGCATGCAGATGCTTGTCCTTATCGCCATACATGTCCGCGCCCACACGCGCCCCTTCGGTTACCTGTGGGTTCCCGCGGATAGCGCCCGTCGCGACATGACTACGGTATATGCCCAAACGCCGCCAATGACACACATAAATGATGGTCACCACGACGCACGCCCCCATTGGGGCGCAAACTCAATTCTAGGGGTGGGCAGGAGTGATGTCAACTATATGTCCACGCCTGCGTGGACGGGAGAGCCGTGACGCGATTACAGGCTGCCGCCAAGCGCCCTGTAGCGGCCCTGATAGTGCAGCAGCGGGCCGTCATCCACCTGTCTTACCCCGGCGCCGGCGACCCGTCCAACGTAGATTGTGTGATCCCCCGCCTCGATTTCGGTTTCAAGCAGACATTCCACCCATGCGAGATGCTCCGTGAGCAGGGGCGCGCCGGTGTCCGCGATTCTGTAGGGCAGTGACTCCAGCCGGTGGGCGGCCAGCAGTTCAGGCGTTCCCTTCTGTGACAGCGCCACCGCCAGGTCCCGTTGTCCGCCGTGGAGCATGTTGACGGCAAACACGCCGCTGGCGCGGATCAGATCATGGATGTCTGACGCGCGGTCGACGCAGATGAGGATCAGGGGCGGTTGGAGCGAGACGGAACTGACGGCGCTGATGGTCGTCCCGTGCGCGTCATTCCCGTGGCGCGTGGTGACGATGGCGACGCCGGTGGCGAAGTGGCCCATGACCTGGCGGAACACCTCGGGCGTGACGTCCGGCATTGGAGAGTTCTCCGCGCGCGTCCGGCCATCCGCGGGCGCAGTCAGGCGCGAGTGGCCACGATTTCCAGCCAGTTGCGGCGGACAAAGGAGAGCTGCATGTCCCGGAACGTGTCACGAATTGCCTCACGCAGGATGTCGCTTGCGGTTTCCAGGCGAATGCCGGGGAGCGCGCCCTGAACGAAATCCGAGAACGCGCAGATGTCCAGCCACCCCTCAATCGGCACCTCGATGGGGATGACGCGCTCCTCTCTGACGGTGAAACCGGCCTCCGCAAGCAGGGACTTGTACTCATCCGCCGTCAGTTGCTGCCGCGCCATCACCCTGTCCTTGGTTGGGCTGAGGCCGTGAACGGACTTCAACAGCCGGTGCGCGCGCATCATCCATCGGCGGTAGAACGGCTCCGTTTCCGGCAGGATGGAGCCGGAATAGAAGGTGCTGTTGAAGCCGAACAGCCCCCCCGCCCTGAGCGCGCGGGCGATGCCGCCCAGAACGTCCCTCTTGTTGTCCACAAGATGGATGGCGTTGCAGAAGACCACGGCATCCACCCGTTCCGAGATGACCTGGGAGAGATCCTCGGCCTTGGCGTTGGCAAAATCGACGATGGCATCGTCGACATTCGTGAAATGCTGCCGCGCCTCCTCAAGCGCGTGCGGCGACAGATCAACGCCGAGGATCCAGGCGCCCTCCTTGCCGCGAACCTTGTCGAGGACCATGCGGGTGATGAGCCCGGGGCCGCAGGCCAGGTCAATGACACGCTGGCCGGGCTGCAGCCCGAGCAGATCGATGAGCCTGCGGTTTTCCTCCTGATAGAAGGGCTGATGGGCGAAGGCGCTGAAGGAATAGTCTTCCACGCGCCCGTCAGACGGGGCGGCGGAAGGGTTGGAATGGGTCATCTATCGTTCCCTCTCAGCGTTCACACGCGCTAGTTGCGCCGCCGCCGCGCCTTGCGAGCCTTGAACCGCGCTCGTTCTTGCTTGGAGATGAAGTGGCGTTTTTCCTTGGCCTGCCTCAGGATGCCGGACCGCTCGACAACTGATCGGAACCGTCTGATCAATTGCTCCTGGCTCTCTCCGTCACGCAGGACTACATACGTCATCCGCCGCGTCCCTCCCTCAGCTTTCCGGCTGTTGCCTGTGTCTCAGCGCTCGTACGGCGCACGCTGTTCCACGTCCATTTATATCACACCGCCGCGGATGCCGAGTGGATGGTCACCACGGGCGGCTAATGCCGCGGCCGGTCGGGGGAGTTGCGTTGACGCGTGAAGCACTCCGCGCAATAGACGGGCCGGATGCCGCGCGGCTCAAAGGGCACCTCGGTCTCCCGGCCGCACTCCGCGCATGTGGCCGGATACATCTGGCGGCGCGGCCGCTCAGGCGCGGCGGTGGACGTCTCCGTCGTCTCGCGCCGCTGCGCCATGTCCAGGCGGTGAACGATGCGACAGGCGTAACACCGCTTGGGATCGTTGCGAAAGCCGCGATCCGAATAGTATTTCTGCTCGCCGGCCGTAAAGATATAGGTCTTGCTGCAATCCTTACAGGTCAGTCTGCGGTCGCTGAAAGTCATGTCGCGCTCCCATGTGCCATATGCATCCATGCTATCCGTATAACGGTCATGGATACCGCACGGACTATATCACATGTCCGCTGCTCAAAAGGCCGCCGTCATCGTCGTCTGTTCACGGAAGCACTCGCGCTGCCATTGTCCGCCCGCATGACGCAGGCGCGCCGCCTACATGCGGCTGATGCGGTCCATCAGAGCGGCGAAGTTGATTCCCCAGCCGATGCCGGCCACCTTTCCTGTCAGGATACGCCTGTCACGCGGATTCCAGTAGGCCTCACGAAACTGCCTGAGGCTTGGCGGGCGCAGGTCATAGGGCACAAATCCAAGCGCCCGGCCGTGCCATCGCTCACTCTCCGGCCCCTTGCGCAGCTCCTGATAGATAACGGCCAGGATAACCGCCACGGTGAGCAGCTGCGAGAGTCTCCTGATCATTATCGCCGCCGATTACCGGCCCTCAATGATGTTTCGGAAATTGCGGTCGCCGCGGTAGGGCCCCACGACGGCCAGGCGGTACCGCTCCGGCACGAAGAAGCGCTGCGCGACGCGGAGGATGTCGTCTGTCGTAATGCGGTCCAGCTGCTCCACAACCTCCTCCGGCGTCTCGATCCTGCCGTAGGTGATCTCCTGTCCGCCCAGCCAGCCTGAAATGCTGCGCGTGTCCTCCAGCCGCAGCAGCATCCGCCCCTTGGTCAACTCCCGCGCGCGATCCAGTTCACTTTGGGAAATGTCGCGGGTTGCCCGCTCCAATTCGCTGATGATGGCCCCAACCGCCTGCGGCCCGCGTGCGGGAACTGTGCCCGCAAAGATTGCCATCGCGCCCGTGTCCCGCAGGTAGAGAACGTCCGTATCGACTTCATAAACAATGCCGAGCCGTTCACGCAGTTCCAGAAAGAGGCGGCACGCCATGCCGTCGCCCAGAATCGCGTTCAGAAGCCACAGTGTGCGCCGGTCCGGATCACTCCCGGCTATGGAGGGGAGCATCAGGCAGATGTTGGCCTGTTCCGTCTTGCGGTATTCAAGCGCCACGCGGTTCTTTGGCGCTGTGTTGTCCGCGGGGGTCATGCGCCGCGGCTGCCCCGCCGGCCATGCCTCCAGCGGCCCCGCGATGAGATCCTCAATCTCACCGTGCTCGATTTGCCCGGCCACCGCCAGCACAACCTGAGAGGGATCGTATTGCTCCCGCATGTAGGACATGATCGCGTCGCGCGTGATGGCGCGAACGCTTGACTCCGATCCGGCGATATCCTGTCCCAGGGGCTGATCCGGCCACATCATGTTGTGCGCGATCTGAAAGACGCGCTGCGAGGGCGAGTCATACGCCGTATGAATCTCCTCGAGAATGACATCGCGCTCCTTCTCGATCTCCTCGCCGGGGAAGGTGGAGTGCACCAGCATGTCGCAGAGGAGATCGATGCCGATGGAGAGGTGGGGTCGGGCGACCCGCGCCCAATAGAGC